>JBOFXU010000032.1:0-8781 GCA_051654305.1 Bacteroidales bacterium
CCCGAAGCTGCTGATGAAAAAATAACAAGCGGAGCTGACTTTAAACTAAATGCTATTGCTACTCCGATCGCAGATCCTATAACCGGCGATTTTGCCGAAAGAACATCTGCTATAACTCCGGCAAATTCAAAATATGGGATTTTTGCCAGTTGCGTGAGTATAACTCCTATTATTAAAGACGAAAAAAGCCCCAGTGCCATTGCACCAGGAGCATCTACAAAATACCTTTTCAAAAAGACTCTCATTCGTTCTGTTTGCGATATATAGATTTAGATAAAAACAGAAATTCACCGAACCAGGCACCTAAATCCCGGTCCGGTGAATAACCAATATTAATTCATAATCTCTTCTTTAGGAGCCGTACGCTTAAGCATAACAGCCTTAGCCTGCTCGTGTAACACCTCTTTTATTCGTTTTCGAACAGATACTCCGGCACTATCCACCGGACTCTTTCTCACTGAATTCTGAAGATTCTTATATTTTGCCTTGACAATCCTGAATTTAAAATCATCCATCGATCCTGTTATATCAACACCGACATTAAAAGGTATCGGTGACTTTAAAAGTGACACATGATAATTAAATGTCATATCAATATTGTGTTTACCACCAACGGCTGCTTGATAACGATCCATAGTTATCACAAACGGATATATTTCAATCTGTCCGTTTCGCACAATCAAATCAACCGAGATACTATCAATCACATTTCGTTCAGCATTTTTAAAGCGCAACATTTTAGAAATTTGAGAAAAAGTTTCTCCATCCATCAGCACAAGACTGTCCCCTTTAAGTCGTACAGCACTTTGAATAGATGGTATATTGATTGACATAGTTGAATCCAGGGAGGCTTCAGCTGCAATCTGAAAATTAACACGTCCATCAACGGACCGAAGCATCGGTACGAGAGTATCAAGTGCAGGTATGAATTCAACCAACTTTCCAACGATAATATCCTTCACCTTTAGATCAAAACCAGTATAAGCCTTAGTTGTATCTTTCGTGCTATAGACCATAGTTGTTGACATATTCGCACCTAATGTATGCAAATTCAGATCATTCATTTCAATACTCCGGTTGCGAATTACCATTCCACCTTTTATATCTTCAATTTCCATCTTACCAAACAACACCTTACGGACATTAACATCCAATGTAAAATCAATACCATCAGGTACAACAAACAATTTCATAGGTTCCTCAGTTTCTGGCTGAACAGGTGCAGATGCTTTCTTGGCACTTGCTTGTTTTTTATCAGCCTCTGCTGACGGAGCCATCTCTAATGCTTTTGTCAATTCATTACAGTTGATGTAGTCCGAGGAAATAGCCATTTTTCCGAACAGTGTCCCTTTTTCTGTCACTACTTTTTTCAAATTCGAAATTTGTCCTGTAACGGTCAGATCCGACGAACCCACATGCACTTTTGCACCATTAAGAGTAATTGCATCATCACCAATTGTAACTTTTGACGCCGGCATGGTAATTAACAATGGAAATTCAGGTGTAAACATTTTAAGATTTTTAAAACCTACTCCTCCTCGCGTTATCCAATGCTTTGAATCAAACGATTCTTTCTCGCTTTTAAGATCCATTCCGACAACTTGCAGTCCCATTACATTTTCATGAAAAGCTACATAAATAGAGTCAAATTTGAGCGAAGACTGAAGCATCGCTAATTTTTTATCCCGCTTAGATGGCTCTACCCCAACTGTTGTCTGAGCTGCACCCGTACGTAATTGAAGTGAATCTCCCATTTTCACATTCAGAGAAGAAAAACCTACAGTTGCCTGCATTGATGCAACAGAAGTAGTATCTTTTAGAGGTGATGTCTTTACCTGCACGGAGGCTTGATTCATTTTCGCCTCAAGCCCTGAAGGCATTTTCAACTCTAAACCATCAAATCCCACTATTGCATTAAGTAAAGTCTTTCCCTGAGCAACAGTAGCATCTGCGTTATTGGCTCCAAATGCGAACCCTGCAGTTTTAACCTTTAAGTCAAATGTATCTACCGGACTTGATAAGACTACATCTGTGAGTTTTAGAGAACCTGAGAGACCAATACGACCCCAGTTTTCGTGTTTCACATCAGAGAGAAGTACTTTTCCTTTTAGTTTTGATTCTATCTGTCCTTTAATTTCTACTCCCTCTTTTAGGGGAAACGTTTTAGCTAATTGAGTAAAATCAACATTTGCAACAATTTCAGAAGCAACCTGCGGGTCGACTAAAGGATTTACGACTAATGCATTACAATCAATTGTTGAGGAGGCTCCTACAAAACGAAAATTATTCAGCTTCACAAACGATTCTGCTTTGTTGTCAAAATCGAGATGTGTTTCCATGTTCAGATCAAGTTGATCTATTCCGTAAGGCATGCCCTTATATTGAGCCGAGGCTTTTTCAATCAGAAACTTAGCATCGAATACCGGCAGTCTATTTTCTCCATACACTCCTTTTAGCGTACCATTTACCATCACAGCTCCTTTTGCTGTTACGTCTACGGCTTCATTTACCAGAGATTTAGGAATAAGATCAAGCACCGTTTTCAATGTTGGAACCTCAAGACCAAAAGAAAGATCAACATCCATATTGTTTGTGACTGTATCCTTTTTTACCGACCCATTTGCCAGCAGACGCATTCCATTAACATCAAGATGCGTGTCTTCAAGTCTGTATAATCGTTCCTTAGCATCAACAAAAAGACGGGTATCCAATCCAAAGCCAAGCTTATTGACTAATAGCTTACCCTGTTGCCATAATAAAATATTACGTGTATCTAAATGGAGATTGATTTGATTCTGTACATCCGTCAGAGAACCGCTCATGCGAAGATTAAAATCGCGTAAATCTGCAAACAAGCGGGTAGAACGATCGTCAAACGTCATGTTAGCCTTACGAATTTCAATACTACCGATATCGATGGCACCTTTAAATGTAGCCGAATCAGTAGACACAGAATCCACTGACACAGCTGAGGTATCTGTCATTGCCACTATATCCCAGTTTGCAGCACCCTCTTTACTTTTATATGCATAGATCGTAGCTTCATCAATAAGAATTTTATTGATCTTCACCTGGCTTGAATTCAAAAAAGCAAAAGGATTTACTTTTACCAGGCAAGTTTTGAATCGCAACAAAGAGTCTTGAGCAGATGCAGTGATCGTGTCATGTGACGCTTTTGAGATTACACTTCCTTCTTTCAGGCGAAGTCCGACCTGAGGAAATGTGCTAAACACTGTAATATCGACAGCATCGCAGCTTACATCAGCCTTTAGGAAATTATTAGCTTGTTCTAATACTACTGGCGTTAATCTGGCAGGAGTGAGTACAAAGTTTACGACAATAGCCGCAGCAACAATGATAAATCCCAAAATACCACCCAGAGAAATCAGGATATACTTTGCCGGCTTTGTAAGTTTAATTTTTTTCATATTAACACATTTGAAGGTATCCATTTTACTTCTCGACGTAAACGGATATCCATTATTTTAGTTTAGTTCTTTTTTCTGAGTACAAATATAAAAACCTTCCGTGAATATATTCTTAATTGTAATATTAAAGATATACAAACGATGGCAGAACAAAAACTTTTCATTAGGTTTGTTGAAAATTAAACAATTCAAACGAATCAAACGTATAAAAACATGAGAAAGTATTTTTTCCAGATTGCCCTATTTACGCTATCTCTATTTCCGACACTTTGTGCTCAGGCTCAGAGCAACAACGACACAAGAGGGTACATTGTAAATGTAGGCGACCTGGCTCCGGACTTCAGCATGAAAATGCTAAACGGAGAAACAACAAAACTATCCTCTTTGCGTGGCAAGGTCGTTATGCTTCAATTTACAGCAAGCTGGTGTGGCGTATGCCGTAAGGAGATGCCTTTTATTGAAAAAGACATCTGGCAAAAACATAAGGACAATAAAGATTTTGTTCTGATGGGTATAGACCGTGGTGAGACAAAAGATAAAGTGGAACAGCTTGTCAAAACTACAGGGATCACCTACCCTATTGGATTTGATACTGACTCAGGCATCTTCTTCAAATACGCTGAAAAGAATGCTGGGATTACTCGTAATGTTATCATCGATCGTGATGGTCGCATCGTAATGCTTACTCGTCTTTTCGAGCCGGAGGAATTCAAAAATATGTGCAACGAAATTGACAAACTACTTCAAGTGAAATAATTCACACTTTAGCCCGAATAGTTTCTCTGTTTAGTTTTGCATAAGAAGTTCATTCTTCTTATTTTTGGCCATTAATTGCAAGTTTATTACCAACCAAAATCAAACGATATGTCTGTAAATAAAGTGATTCTCATCGGGAATGTTGGCAAAGATCCCGAAGTTCGTTACCTTGAAAATGGTGTTGCTGTTGCTACGCTGACGTTAGCTACTTCTGAAAGAGGTTATACTACTCAGACAGGGGTACAAGTTCCGGAAAGAACTGAATGGCATAACATCGTACTCTGGAGAGGATTAGCTGAAGTTGCAGAAAAATATTTACGCAAAGGCTCTCAAATCTATATTGAGGGAAAAATCCGTTCCAGATCATACGATGATCAAAACGGTGTGAAGCGATATGTTACTGAGATATTTGCTGATAACATGCAAATGTTGGGTAGAAGAGACGGACAAGGAGGAGCTGAAAGTGCTGCTCAGCCGCAACCCGCTTACGGACAACCTGCATATTCTCAGGCTCAGACACAACAACCAGTTGCACAGCAGCCACAACAAATACAACAACCAACCGCAGAACCTTCCGCTGAGGATGACCTGCCGTTCTAAACAATAATCTGATTCATCGCAGCTGAGCTAAAAAAGCTCACTGTGATGAAATCAAATGTCAAACTAAACTTTTACCTACTTGGACTTAGATTCGTACACGGAACTCTTGTATTCCGTTCATTTTAATCAGCCCACCCTTGGCGCTATCCTCTCTGCAGTGATCGCCATTTTTCTCTTAGGTGCTTCGGGGTTCATTTCAGCCTCCGAAATAGCCTTTTTTTCTCTTGAACCTAACGACCTGAAAGAATTAGACCCCGATAAAAACAAAAAGGACAAAACAATCCTTTCACTTCTGGGAAAGACCGACCGGTTATTAGCCACTATACTTATTGCCAATAATTTTGTCAATGTAGCTGTGGTCATGTTATTAAACTTCTTTTTTATACAGGTGCTAAACTTCGGTGAAGCTAAAATCCCTCAATTTATTTTTCAGACCGTAATTCTGACATTCATGCTTCTTCTTTTTGGAGAAATCATGCCAAAGATTTACGCCACCAGTCACTCCCTTGCCTTTGCCCGTAAATCTGGCGGAGTGCTAACTCTGTGCGAAAAAATATTTCGTCCACTTTCCTCTGTAATGGTAAAGTCTACCCGCTTTGTAAACAAACTGATCATAAAGAAGAATGTTAACATATCTATGGATGAGCTATCACATGCCCTCGAACTGACGTCTCACGAAATCAAGGACGAGAAAGACATCCTTGAAGGGATAATCAATTTCGGCGACAAGATGGTTAGCGAAATTATGATCTCTCGTCTGGATATGGCTGCTATTGATATCAATAGCAAGTTTCGGGATGTCGTTGAACGCATTATTCAACTTGGATATTCACGTATGCCCGTATATGCCGAGACTCAGGATCACATAAAAGGAGTATTATATATCAAGGATCTGCTCCCATACATCGAACGGACGGACACATTTAAATGGCAAACACTCATTCGTCCAGCTTACTTTGTCCCCGAAAGCAAAATGATTGACTCTCTGTTAGAGGACTTTCAGAAAAGAAAAATACATATGGCAATTGTCGTAGACGAATATGGCGGAACTGCCGGACTTGTAACGATGGAGGACGTTCTCGAAGAGATCGTAGGTGACATCAGTGATGAGTATGACGACGAAGACAAACAATTTACACGCATAGACTCAAATACATTCGAATTTGAAGGCAAAATCCTGTTGAATGATTTTTTCAAGATCACAGAGATTGAGACTGAAGAATTTGAAGATGTTGTGGGCGAAGCCGATACGCTGGCCGGTCTGATTCTCGAGATAAAAGGCGATTTCCCGGCCCGAAGAGAAACTATCACCCATGCCGGTCATCGTTTTCAAGTACTGGAGATGGACAAACACCGGATCCTGCGGGTTAAACTCATTCTTAAAACTGAATAAAAAAATGCCAGTCATTCGAAGCTATAAAACAGAGAATATCGAATGGGCAATATGGAAAATAGAAGAGAGTGAAGAGAGTCTCATCTCTTTACTCTCTTTTTCAAAAAGCACCATAGAACAAGCCCTTAGCTACACCTCATCTGTACGTCGCAAAGAGTTTCTTGCCGTACGCGCACTTTTATATCATCTGTTTCATGAAGTACCCGTGATCACGTATAATGAGCACGGGAAACCTTTTTTAGATAATCACTTATCCATTTCTATTTCCCATACTAAAGGGAGATATGCCGCTGTTTTGATTTCAGATCATCCGATGTGTGGGATTGATATTGAATTCAAAAACGAGCGCGTACGCAATGTCGTCACCCGATTTATCACAGCCTCAGAATCATCATTCCTGAGCCCGGAAGACACGATACAACTAAATCAGCTTCTTTTAATCTGGTCCGCTAAAGAAACACTTTTTAAATCTATTGAAGAACCCGAAATAGATTTCCTTCGTCATCTTCATACCGAACCCTTCACACCTCAACCCGGATTCGGTGTATTCAGAGCTTCAGAGAACAAGTCGAAAGCCTGCTGGGAAGGAAATATCTATTACCTGCTTGAAGATGATTTTGTAATGACCTGGCTCTAAATCCTCTCAAATTTAAAATTCTTACTCAAAGTTCACACTTCGATCTTTCCGCTTTAGACATGAATCTTTCCGTTTTAGGACCTTTCCTCTTCTATTTCGTATTCATATCTTATTTCTTTAAGGAATTAAATGAGAGAAAAAGAGATGAGAAAGTTTTTTATTCCTATTTGTTTTGTGCTGATATTAACATCTTGCAATCACAAGAAAGAGGAGCGTAACGAGAAAGAGTTTATTATTACGGGAGCTGAAGCAAAATCAGCCTCTCTGGATAATTCCACACAAGTAGCCTTTATTTCAAAGCCATTTCGCACGTCCGAACTATCTTTTCGGGTTGGGGGATTGGTCAAACAGATGGACCGCTATTCAGGCAACTTTGTCCGCAAAGGAGATGTAATAGCCCGCATTGATTCCCGCGATTTCAAGATTCGCAGGGAAAGAGCTTATGCGTCATATCTCCAGGCTGAAGCAGAATACAAACGACTTAATACCTTGTTTGATCAGGGGAATATTTCCGCAAGTAGCTTTGAGAAAGCAAAAGCAAACTACTTAATTGCTAAATCAAATTATGATACCGCAGAAAATGAACTCAATGATACTGCACTAAGAGCTCCGTTCGACGGGTACATACAGGAAGTGATGATTGAAGCACATCAGGAAGTACGATCTGCTCAGCCTGCTTTTCGCTTTATTGATATGGACCATTTGAAAATCGAGGCTAATATCTCACTTCAGGCAGCAGATCTCTGTGCCGGTAAGAAAAACATCCAGGTAGCATTTGATTCTCATCCCGAGAAGATGATAAATGCAACCATCATCAGTATTTCAAAAAGTACTGTAAAAAACAATTTATCCTTCCTGCTTACAGCTTCTGTCGAAAATAAAGATCATCTTTTTCACGGAGGAGCTTCAGGCGTTCTTCACCTTAGCAATGATAATGGTAACGAGTCCAGCTCTGTCATATTACCTGTTCACACGCTTGTAAACACACCCTCAAATGGAACATTTGTGTGGATATACGACAAGGACACAAAACGTGTAAACAAACGTAAAGTAACAACGGGAAAACTTCTTCCGGGTGGAGTCATTGAAATTCGTTCAGGAGTTTCTCAAGGAGAAACCGTAGCAGCAAGTGGAACATCTCTGCTTTATGACAACAGACGTGTAACCATTAAATTGTAAGTCATGCAAGTCATCAAATATTTTCTACAAAACAGAGCTTTCACATGGCTTCTGTTTGCTTTTATTATTATCGGAGGAATATTTTCCTATCTTAAAATGGGAAAATTGGAGGATGCTCCTTTCACCATTAAACAGGCACTTGTTATTACCCCCTATCCAGGTGCAACGCCAGAAGAAGTACAAACCCAGGTCACTGATATTCTTGAAGAATCGATTCAGTCTCTCGGTGAGCTATATTTTATAAAAACTGAAAACAGAGCAGGACTTTCTAAAATTTCAGTCAATGTAAAAAAGGAGATTCGTGCAAATGAAATGCAACAACTTTGGGACAAACTCCGCAGAAAAGTGAGTGACGTACAGAGTAAACTACCCCCTGGGGCCGGCCCTTCGGTTGTAAATGATGATTTCGGAGATGTACTTGGAGTTTTTTATGCCATCAGTAGTGAGAGCTACAGTCACAGACAACTTGAGGAAAAAGCTAAGGAGTTAAAGAAAATTCTGCTCAACGTAAAGGATGTTGCTAAGGTTGAATTAAATGGAGTTCAGCTCTCGACAATCAACATCGAAATCAACCCATCCCTGATGACTCAGAGTGGTCTTACAACCCAGGATATTGCCTATGCTTTTGATAAACAAAACAAAATTGTTGATGCTGGAGGGATCGAAACTTCTACCATCCGTTTTCGTATTGAACCGACAGGCAGTTTTAACAACCTGGATGAAATAGCCAACCTCACTATTGTCTCAAAGAGTGGCAATTACTTCAAATTATCTGAGATTGCCGAAAT
>JBOFXU010000033.1:0-1895 GCA_051654305.1 Bacteroidales bacterium
ATTGCTACCTGCAAACCGAACTATCGAATGAAATTCGTCTCGAAATCCGCGACTTCTGTCTCAAAAACGAATACGAATTCTTCGACCTTCGCGAGCAAGTAGGCTTTATGCGTACGATGATCATCCGTACGACCTCTACTGGCGAACTGATGCTTATCGTTGTTTTCTTCAAAGAAGACGTCGAAAAACGCGAAGCTCTTCTTCAACACCTTGCCGACAAATTCCCGCAGATCACGTCTCTTCTTTATGTGATCAACGAGAAACGCAACGACACGATTACCGATCAGGAAATCATCGTTTTCAAAGGCAACGAGTGTATCTACGAAGAAATGGAAGGACTGAAATTCAAAATCGGACCGAAATCATTCTATCAGACCAACTCCGATCAGGCATACGAACTCTACAAAGTAACCCGCGAATTCGCAGGACTTACAGGCGAAGAGTACGTGTATGACCTTTACACCGGAACTGGTACGATTGCTAACTTCGTAGCACGTCAGTCGAAACGCGTAGTAGGTATCGAATACGTGCCAGAAGCTATTGAAGATGCTAAATTCAATTCCCTGAACAACGGAATTGAAAACACACTCTTCTATGCAGGTGATATGAAAGATATCCTTACTACAGAGTTTATCGAAGAACATGGTAAACCAGATGTTATCATCACTGACCCTCCACGCGCAGGGATGCACGATGATGTCATCAAAGCCATTCTGTTTGCCGCACCAAAACGCATTGTTTACGTTAGCTGTAACTCAGCTACTCAGGCACGCGACCTGGCACTTCTGGACACCGACTATAAAGTAGTACGTGTTCGTCCGGTAGACATGTTCCCACACACACACCACGTAGAAAACGTAGTATTGCTCGAGCGCAGATAATTCAGCCCCGCGCACACTACATACCTATACTTATCGAAAAGAGATTATGCTCCGTCCAACGGAGTGTAATCTCTTTTCGTGCTATTAATAAGTACCTTAACAGTAATTTGTTATCTATGTTCTTTAAAAACAAAAGGTTACGACTCTTTATATTTACAGTTCTTTCGTTTACATTCACCACGTTTGCACAAACAGAGGCTTCCTCAAAAGCTAAAAACTCCATCTACATTGATCTTCTTGGTACTGGTGGATGGTACAGCCTCAACTACGAACGTCTCGTTTTTAGCCACGGGAAATTAGATCTTGGTGTGAGCAGCGGAGTATCGCTCAACCACTTTAAAGACTTCGAGCGGAACCTCAATCCCGATTTCACCTTGCCATTCTCGCTCAACGCTATTTACGGTACCAATCACCATGTCGAAGCAGGCATCGGTACTACTTTGGCATCTGTTGTTCGTGCCGACAAAGACTACTATGCAAAGCGATACTTCAACATCAACATGAGTCTGACTCTGGGCTATCGCTACCAGAAACCCACCGGGGGATTCCTGTTTCGTGCAGCCTATACGCCCCTTATTCCTGTCTATCGGCAGACCAGCAAGAGCGATCGCTTTAAAAGCTGGATCTCCCTTTCGTTTGGCTATACTTTTTAATGCATAAACAACTCCAATGAAAAGAATAAAGAAACTACTGATACTCCTCGCAAGTGCTATGCTATGCTATTCCTGCACCAGCGATACCGAATATAATATCACTAATATCCACAACGATATCATCGTCATGGGACACGGCGGTATGGGATTCTTCCACCACTATCCGCTCAATACGTTCGAGAGCATCATGAACTGCATCAACCTTGGAGCCGAAGGCACCGAGATCGACGTACAAATATCCCGTGATAATGTTCTGTATGCCTTTCACAACAGGGATCTCAAAGACGATACTAATCTTGAAGGACTCATTCGCGAGAAAACCTCTGAGGAACTCGACGCATGCTTTTACAACAACCAGGCA
>JBOFXU010000034.1:0-3275 GCA_051654305.1 Bacteroidales bacterium
CAATCAATATTCTATCATATATAATCGTTAAAGCGACTTCATTGAATCAACCGGATTCTCCCGAGAGGCTTTCCATGCCTGAGAGGTTACAGTCAAGAGCGTTATTAGTAAAACTAAAGCTGTACTTACAATAAAGACCCATGCATAAATCGGTATTCGGTAAGCAAAGGTTTGTAACCAGACCGATACAGCCCAATAGGTTATCGGAACTGAGATAACGGCGCAACACAAAACCATTTTGACGTAACTCTTGTTCAAAGCAAACAGAATTCCCTGTGTTTCCGCTCCGAATACTTTGCGCACTGCTATTTCTTTACGTTTGTATTGTGCTTCGAAAAGTACAAGTCCAAAGAGTCCGATCACTGCTAAAAGAATCGTAAGAAGTGTCAGAAGGAGAATCAAACGTTCCAGATTAGCCTCTTTCTCATACAATCGGTCCATTAGCGTATCGTAATACTCAATATTAATGATGGTCGCCGGATCAAATTCAGCAAATGTTTCCTGAATCAGCTTATTAACATCAAGCGGATTGACATGATCGGCCATACGTACATACATGATATTTGCCCAATCCCTTATATATTCTTCCTGGATAAAGAAGCCGGTTTCAACTTCTTTTTTCCGTCTTGAGGTCAGAGCAAAATTATTTGTAAAACCTACCACTTGGCCGCGATCAGACAAATAGCCGTTTAACTCATCCGAAACATCAAGATCATGAATATCCTTTGTCAGCCTATTGAAAACATAAGCTCCCTTTTTACTCTTCTGCTCACTGATTGTCGGCTTACTTCCTTCAACCATTGAGATACCCATCACATCAAAGAAGTTGTATGTAGCAAACATGGCGTAAAAAAAGATTCGTTCGTCTTTCATCGTTGTCACATTTATCATACTATATACATCTTCGGCTGCAAAACGGTCTGAAGCAAATGCAACATCTGATATCAACGAACTTTGTTTCAGCTTTTGAGCAATTTCATTTTTATGAGTTCTCATCAGAGAAAGATTACCGGAAATCATTATCACTTTATCTCTGTCAAACCCTGCATCGCTATTCTTCATAAAGGAATTTTGAAGATACAAACAGATGGAGGATGAAATAAGCGCTACGGTAATGATGAGCTGGAAACCAACCAGAACCTTCCTTATAGCTTTCCCGCGTGACGACAGTCCAAAGTTGCCTTTAAGCACGAGTGCCGGAGAAAAGGAAGTCATAAAATAAGCGGGATACAAACCTGAGAAAATACCTAAAGCCAGAGCAATAATCCAGGTTATCAACACCTGTTTCCAATTGTTCATAACTCCAAGATCCAGCCCTATAAAGCTGAAGAGCTCTGTTTGACTGATTAGGAAGAGCCAAAACACAGCAAGCAGAAATGCAATACAACATATAACGATAGATTCTGCAATCAGCAATAACCGAATCTTTCTATTTGTGCATCCCAGAACTTTCTGAATATTGATCGAACGGATCCGTATCGGTGCCAACGATGCATTGAGGTTTGTATGATTAATCAAAGCGATGACAAGAACCAGTATGCCGATACAAATCAAAATATAAAGAATCGAGTAATTACCTCCTTTTGTCACCGTTGGTTTGTCGTAATGGACATACAGATCCGTCAGTGGGATTAACGTCAGAGTCATATCATCCATACTGTTACTGAATGCCTTCGGATCAAAGTTTTGAGATAATTCGTCCGCCGCTCCGGGTGTTGACAGGAGTACATACCCGAAACAACAACGCCCCTCCGATCCGTCCATTGCAAACTCTTTATTCAGCGGAATGTATATATCATTTCTCAATTGTGTATTATACGGAAAATCCTGATAAACGGCTCCAATGGTGAAATCCTTGCGTTTGATCGTCCATAACTCTTCCGCCGATTGAAGTTCTTTCCCGATTACATCTGTCGTTTCATACAGTTTCATGGCCAGAGATGCGGGAATCATTACCATCTCCGGATTTTGCAAACAGTTTATATCGCCGTTTATTATCCGAAAATCAAACAGATCGGTAATTTCCGGCTCTGCAGAAGTCACATCCGAAAGGAAGGCTGACTTCTCATTTTTCCGGTTCAGAAATCGAAATTCTTTTTTTTTGAGATAGGGAGGAATCATGACAAGACTTTTCTCTATCAAAGGAGAGGATTCAAAAAATCTTTCCAGAAATAACCTCCGGTGGACATTTTCCAATTCGCCATAAGGTACTTCCACCATAAAGATCCGATCTTTATTCTTATGCATCGATTCAAAACTGAATTCCGAATACACTTTAATAAAAGTGATCATGAATGCCACAAAAGCAACACTCAGTCCGATAAGATTCAGTAGCATCGGCAACTTGAACTTCCGGTATATACTTAGCAGGTTCCTAAAGATTAGCTTCATTATTCTTTGTTTATGTTAGTTTTATTGATTTTCAATTATAGAACTTCATTTATCGAATCTACAATCTGTCCGTCGAACAAATTGATTACACGATGGGCAAACGAAGCATCATGCTGGCTGTGAGTCACCATGATAATAGTTGTTCCTTCAGCATTTAATTCACTCAACAGGCGCATCACCTCAGCACCATTCTTACTATCCAGATTTCCGGTAGGCTCATCCGCAAGTATAAGCTTTGGTTTTGCGACTAAGGCCCGTGCAATAGCAACACGCTGTTGCTGACCGCCTGATAATTGTTGAGGAAAATGGTGTGAACGATGACTGATATTCATTCGTTTCAAGATAGATTCCACACGTTCTTTCCGTTCGCCTGACTTTGTCTTCAAATAAGTTAAAGGCAATTCAACATTTTCAAAAACATTTAGCTCATCAATCAGATTAAAGCTTTGGAATACAAATCCGATATTTCCTTTCCGTGCGTGTGTGCGGTCTTTTTCTTTTAAGTGTCCTACTTCTTGTCCGCCGAGATAATAATCTCCTGAAGTCGGATTATCCAATAATCCGAGTATATTAAGCAGTGTTGATTTCCCACAGCCCGAAGGACCCATTATAGCTACAAACTCACCTTCTTTCACTTCTAATGACACTTTGTTTAACGCTATCGTTTCAACCTCTTCTGTACGAAATGATTTACTTAAATTATCAATTTTGATCATAGTAAATTTTGTTTTAATTTAATATCAATATTTCATTATCCTTAAATGCTTCATAGTTTGATACGATTATTCTTTCGCCCGGCTCCAATCCTTCAATTACCTCGTAGTATTGTGGATTCTGCCGACCTAATTTGATCTTTCTTCGGTAAGCCTTCTTTTCATCCTGGT
>JBOFXU010000035.1:0-7253 GCA_051654305.1 Bacteroidales bacterium
CGCTTGATCTCATTGATAAATAATTCGGCAGAAGCGTTCCAGCTTTGCGGATACTGGATCGTTTTCAGACCGGATAATGAGAAAGAGCCACTTTGAATAGAGATCTCTTTAGGCTGTGGAATCAGATCCACTTGTTCCACTAATTTGGTTTCGCAAGCGCAAAAAAGAAGGCTAAGAATAGCGACTGAAAGGGTTTTAAATTTCACGTGTGTTTAATATTATAGTAATGATTAAATAGGATCAATGCTTCAAGTGTGTGTTTGTTTTCTACGAATACAATCGAAGAAAATGAGCTCTAAGATAAATATTAAAAGTAAAAAATTAAGTCGTTAAAACTCTTTTTTTATTTACGAGGTCGATTCTTCGAAGCGGAGAAACTCTTTTGATTCTCTCTTTTGTCATTTAGGACTCAAAAATGGAGGACGAAACGCAAATATCATTTTATCTTTGTGCAACGCAAGTCTAAACCGCGTGACTCCTTCTCACGTTAAGATGGTATTGCTGTAATATTAACTTTCAGGTACCTGAAATCCGATCCAGAATCAGAGTATCAATTAATTCTATAAAAGCTATGGCAGATAACTATTTAGAGAAACAATATCAGGATTACGAAGCTCGTAGAGCTGCGTGGGAAAAAGAGAAAAAATTCGGGAAAGTCAAGCCTGCCGTAAAAAAGACAGAGGTAAAGCCGACCGAGGAAAAGAAAGAGAAATAATATTAAAAGGACAGACGATCAGACAAGTGAACGTGTGTCCTTTTTTATTTTCATATATTGATCAGTGATATTTCTATATATATGAATAAATATTATTTTTGGGGCTTACAAACCTTTATATACGTGTTACTATGAAAAATGTATTTTTTGCACTCTCTTTTGCCATGATATTTACCGGGGTACCCCGGGTCTGTGCGAACACCGTAAGTGAATCACAACTACCTGTTCAATCCGATTTGATCCGTATCAACCAAGTAGGTTATCTACCCGATAATGAGAAAATAGCAACTATTGTCGATGGTACTCCCCAGACCGAATTCCTTATACGTAATGTATCCAGCGGCGAAATTGAATTTAAAGGGACTCTTTCAGGTGTGCGAAATTCAGATTTATCCTCTCAGAAAGTAGTTGTCGCAGATTTCTCGTCCCTCAAAGCGAAAGGAGCATATGTCATGGAAGTACCCGGAGTCGGGATCTCTTATCCATTTTCGATTCAGTCCGACATATACACACAGCCGGCGCTTCGTGCAATGAAATCATACTATTATCAGCGTAGCGGTACCGATTTGCCAGCTCAATATGCCGGAGAGTATGCCCGCAAGGCGGCAATCATGGACGACAAGGTGCTTATACATCCTTCTGCAGCTTCAGCGAGTCGTCCGGCCGGGACTGTAGTTAACTCACACGGAGGTTGGTACGATGCCGGAGATTATGGGAAATATATCGTAAACTCCGCTTTTGCTGTAGGAATGTTACTCAATTTTTTTGAGGATTATGCTCCTTATGTTTCAACAAAAAAGCTGAATATCCCTGAAAGTGACAACTCAACTCCCGATTATCTCGATGAGCTTATGTATAATATCAGCTGGATGCTCACCATGCAAGACCCTGCAGACGGAGGAGTTTATCATAAACTCACCAGTATAAACCATGATGGGTTTATAGCTCCGTCAGAGCAAAGTACTCAGCGTTACATTATCCACAAAGGGGTAACCTCTTCTCTCGGATTTGCTGCATCCATGGCACAGGCATCTCGTGTCATGACATCTCATGCCCCGAATTATAAAGAATCAGGTAAGCTTTTACTGGAGGCAGCCCGTCGTGCTTATGCCTGGTCAAAAAAGAATCCGGATGCGCTGTATGATCAGGATGCACAAAACCAAAAATACAACGAATCGATGAATACGGGAGAGTATCAGGACCGTGACCCGAAAGATGAATTTTTCTGGGCAGCCACTGAACTCTACATCGCTACTGGTGAAAAGCAGTATCTGAAAGATCTACTTATGTATGCTCCCGATGCCTACGTTCTTCCTGTTTGGGATAAAGTAAGTGGCTTGGGGTCTCAAGCTCTAATCCGTCATCAGGAACAACTGAAACATACCGAAGCCAGAGTCCTTGCTGAACAACAGCAGCAGATGTTACTTAACTATGTCGATCAGAAGTCGGTTGGTGTTACAACCACTCCATATCAAGCTTCTTATGGTCGGGTACCAGGTGATTTCTTCTGGGCGTGCAATGCCGATGCTTGTGCAAATCAAGGGGTAGCTTACTTGATTGCTTACCGGCTTACCGGGAAGAAAGACTATTTCACAAATGCTTTGCGTAACGCAGACTATCTGTTGGGGCGTAATGCTACAGGGTATTGCTACTTGACGGGGTTTGGCTCCAAAAGCCCCCGTTTTCCCCATCACCGGCTCTTTGCAACCGATCATGTAGATCAACCGTATCCGGGATTTCTTGTTGGCGGACCGAACCCTGGAAGACAGGACAAAGTTACCTATTACTCCTATATTCCCGATCAGGCTTATGTCGATATAGAAGCCGCGTATGCTTGTAACGAAATAGCCATCAACTGGCAGTCTTTTGCTGTGTATCTGTTTGGGGGGCTTGATGCTGAGATGCAATAAGAGAAACACTCCATTCTATTTACTGATAGGCGCTTAATCATTCAACTGCCCGCTTTTTACTGTTCCGGAGATACTTCAAAAGAGAAGGCCAAATGTGTATAATTTTGACGATTATGCACATTTGGCCTTCTTGTTTTATATCCTGTTTCTCCATTATATTGAGAGATTCTCTTCACTCATCCGGAAACATTTCATCTCCTATAAGTCTGATTTCATTCGTCACATTTGTCACAATCGTCACACCTGTGCTTATGGTTTTGATTATCATTAATATAGCCTGTGACGAATGGTGTGTCAAATCAGCGAAATGTGTCGATTGAACCCCATAAAACGGCTTCGTAAGGAAAAATCAAAGGTATTTACGTTTTAGACCAAAGGCATAGTAGGGAAGCGGCACTCAGGAGGCAGTTCCGGAATAAAATGTTCAGTTCACAGCCTCTTTTGGCCATTTCGCCTAATAAGCTCTTTTATTGAAAAGAAGCAAATTTGATATTTGTGGAAAATAAAATCACACAACTGATGAGTAAATATGTTTTTTTACTGTTTGTCCTACTTGGGATATTTCCGCTTCATGCACAAGTCAGGATCTCCTCACTCCAACAACTTTTCGAGTATGCAGATCAGAAGTCTTTTTCAATCCGGGCTGCATCTGTAGAAAAGGAGTCCATTCAATATCAAAAGAAGCAAGCTCAGTCATTTCTCTATCCAAGCATTGTTGGATCAACTGGGTTTACGGATAATCTACAATTGCAGTCAACTCTTGTTCCTGCAAATATTTTAAATCCTAATGCCAATAAAGATGAGTTTATTGAAATGAGCTTTGGCAAGGAATATATGTATAATGCAAGCGTACAAGCACAATGGGATATTGTCAATTTCCAGAAGATCTTTGCACTACAGACAGCAATCCGGGTTGAGGAAGCAGCTTCAGTAAATTATATGAAAGTCCGGGAAAAAAAGTATCAGGAGTTGGCCGCGCTCTATTATAGCACTCTTATTACTAATAAATCGTTAGCTATTTATGAAGAGAATGTAAAAGTTACAGCTGTTTTGCTCGCTAACATTCAATATAAATACGAACAGGGAACTATTAGTGAAGCTGAGTTTAACCGCGTACAAATACAGCATCTTCAAAATCAAAAGATCTTGAATTATTACGAGAGCAGTTTACAACAGTTACAGATACAACTTCAAGCTCAGTTAAATTCAAGTGAGTCTATCATTTTAGATGGTGATATAGAGATTCCTCTTGTTACTGAAGTAATCATGGATAAAGATAATCTGGAGGTCCTTTGGCAGGAGACGCAAGTCCGGGTAGCACAGTCTAAACTGAAGCAGAATAAATCAAGCTATCTGCCTTCTATAAGTCTTGCGTATCAGTACAATTATATGCTAACAGGTAATGAGCTTCTGAACTTTTCAACAATGAACAGACTCCCATCTCAAAATTTCTCAGCTCGCATGACCGTATCCCTCTTCGATGGGTTTATGAAAAAGAACAAGGTCAGAGAAGCTAAGTCTGAACTTTATCTTCAAAGCATGAAACTCGATAATATACGTCTGGTAAAGCAGAAGGAAGACGACATTTTATTATTGCAGATGAGTCAATCAGAGGATGCTTTGCAAAAAAATAAGGAAATTTTGGAACTTCAGCAACTTAACGATGGCCATATTCAGAATACATATGATTCCGGAATTGTCAGCCTGGATGAGCGAATGGATAAATATCAGGAGTTGCTAAATGCTCAGTATAATTATCTGCAGGAACTATCCAGCTTTTCAATTGTACAGTATAAATTATTTATCCGACAAATTGATTTTTCACTTTAAAAATAACTCATATGAAATATATATATATTGCTTTATTAGGTTTTATGCTCTCATGTAGCCGTTTCGAAAAGACAACACCTCAAAGAATTTCTATCGAAAGTGCTGTTTTTGCCAGTGGTCATATTGAACAAGAACAAGAATACATTGTGTCTGCAACAGTGAATGGAATTCTTGAAACACTTCTAATAGACAAAGGAGATTTACTCCGAAAGGGAGATCTTCTTGCTATCCTGCAAAGAGATGTGCCAAGTGTACAGTTGCAAGAGTCTCAAATCGTTTATCGTGATGCCGAGAGGAATGCATCACCCTCATCTCCTCATCTTCTACAGCTTCAGGCTCAGATAAGGCAAGCTCGAGAGCAGTTAAATCAGGATAAAATTAACCTCGAACGCTATGAGAAATTACGGAAGTCAAATTCTATTTCTCAGCTCGATTTCGAAAAAGCTCAACTTCAATATTCAAATTCTCTTCAGAACGTCACGGTTGTTGAGAAACGCTATGATGAGACCCGTGAAGCCCTGCTCCTGACAGCTGAAAGAAGTAGAATGCAAGTAACTTCTCAACAAGCAGTGATAAAAGATTACCAACTTTTAGCGGTAGATAGTGGACAGGTAATTGATGTTTATAAAAAGAGGGGCGAGTTGGTTCGGGTAGGTGAGTCTGTAGCAAAAATAGGAAGTGGGGATTATCTCATACGACTCATGGTGTCGGAGGACGATATCACAAAAGTAGAAATAGGTCAGGAGGTGGCGGTTCATTTGAATACCTACCCAAGGGAGGTTTTTGAGGCTAAAGTGACCAAAGTTCTTCCAGGTTTCAATGCACAAGAACAATCTTATGAAGTTGAAGCCCGATTCCAAAGGCTGCCAGAGCGGATGTTTCCAGGTACGCAGCTTCAAGCAAATATACGAACAGCAATCCGAAATAACGTTTTGGTTATTCCATCATCTTTTCTACAGCATGGAAAGTCAGTTCTTCTTGCAGATAGATCGCTTCATTCGGTCAATGTAGGGGAACGATGTAATGATTGGGTGGAGATCATTTCTGGAATCAGCGAAGATGACATTATTATTAAAAACAAAAAATAACAAATGAGAGTAAACTATAAGGTTTCGTGGATACATCTAACTTCAAAAGTCAGACAATTTGTGGTTGCAATTCTGAGTGTGACTTTTGGAATTTCGATGTATGTTTTTATGAATAGCTTTACGGCGGGGGTGAATAGAGCTCAGACTGAAATCACATTTATGTCACTCGCTCATATTCGTATCTATAATGATCTGCCAGATGATGTCCCGATCTTGTTACCTCAACCGGAAAATACTCAGAGTGCAACAATAGTAAGTAATGCACGTAATATCCGTTATACAGAAGGTATAAAAAATACAGATCCTATTTTAGAGACACTTTCAAAGATGAGAGAGGTGACAGCTGCCACCTGTCAAATCAATCAAAATGTTTTTATCCGAAATGGAGTTTCTCAGTATAGTGCTACGCTTTCGGGAATTGAAACAGAAACCGATAATATACTCTTTAAAACAGCCGATTTTATCAGTGAAGGAGATTATTTTGATCTGGATAAGCGCTCCGATGGTATAATTCTTGGCTTACAGCTGGCTAAAAATCTCGGAGTAGGTATGGGAGACTATGTGACTGTACAGACCAGCGACGGAGTCTCAAAGAAATTTCGTGTAATTGCTCTTTTTGATTCAGGCTCTGCAACTGCTGACAAAACTAAGGCTATGATTTCAATAGGTGCAGCCCGTCAACTCCTTCGTAAGAACAGAAGCTATGCAACGGATATTCTTGTTCATGTAAATGACTATTTAGATGCAGAGCAAATAGCTCTTAAAACGAGCAATTTTACAGACTATAAAGTCGAGTCCTGGCAGGAAGGCAATCGTCAGCTCGAGTCCGCAAATGTTATTAGAGATTTGCTCGGTATGGCAGTATCTTTAACCATACTAATTGTGGCAGGATTTGGCATATATAACATCATGAACATGACAGTAAATGAGAAAATCAGGGAAATCGCTATTCTCAAGGCAATGGGGTTTAATGGAAAGGATATTGTAGAGATATTTCTGAGTCAATCTCTGATTATCGGGATAGCAGGGGGAATAGTAGGTTTGTTATTGGGAAATATTTTCACCAGAATCGTGAGTCATATTCCTTTCAAAATTGCCTCCTACGAATCTCTACCTATTGGATTCAATTTATCAGATTATATTTTAGCATTTCTTGTCGGCATAATAATAACGTTACTTGCAGGCTATTTTCCTGCCAGAAGAGCGTCAAGAGTAGATCCGGTATCTATATTAAGAGGATAATATAAAATTAAATATAACTACAATTCCAAATGACAGCATTATCAGTTAAACGAATAAATAAATACTTTCATGATCCGCAGACCTTTCAGGTGCTTACTGAGGTTTCGTTTAATATCGAAAAAGGAGAATTTGTATCTGTTATCGGAAAGTCTGGGTCCGGAAAGTCAACATTACTGTATTTATTGTCAACAATGGATACTGATTATGAAGGAGAGATTTTTATAAATAATCAGCTCGTTACAGGCATGTCCCAAAATCAACTTTCAGATTTTAGAAATGAGCATATCGGTTTTGTCTTTCAGTTTCACTATCTGCTTCCGGAATTTTCAATATTAGATAATGTAATGCTTCCTGCATTGAAATTAGGAAAGAAGAGTAAAGAGGAGATCGAAATGAAAGCCATCGAGCTTCTTCATCTGTTAGATATAAAGGGACAAGAGAATAAGTTAGCGTCCCGTATCTCGGGAG
>JBOFXU010000036.1:0-8458 GCA_051654305.1 Bacteroidales bacterium
TCAAGATCTCAACAGATAACATCTGCTGACCCTAATATGATGAATGTTGCTATAGGTAAATCGGTAACAGCAACTATGGGAACCAGCTGGGATGAAGATGGTATTGTGAGAACGGCAGTTGAGCATATTGTTGATGGAAGTGCTACTTCTTATTGGTTAAGCTCTTACGATAATATGACATATGAAGTCGTTGTTGATTTAGCTGATCAGCATGAGATTTCATCTGCTAAATTCAAATTTATTGATGATGCAAAATCTAACTACCCTGGCAGTCTTTCTCTTTATTCAAGTAAAGATGGTGTGAAATATGATTTATTACGGAGTTTTGGAAATGTTGGTGTGGCAGAAACTGAGTATAAGTTTTTCGTTCCTAATGTGGCGCGCTTTTACAAAATTTCGTTCTTGCCAAGAAACTCATATGGAGTAAAAGTTGCGGAATTTGAATTATATGGTAAGGCACTCTCTACAGGAATTGAGTCAATGGAGCAGGCTAACGTAACAGTTTATCCTAATCCTGTTGCTAATGGTCAGATGTTAAATGTAAAAGCTGACGAGAATGCCAAGTCTGTTACAATTTATACAATGGCTGGTGTTGCTGTTAAGCATGTAGCAATTAATTCTGAATTAACAACAATCTCTGTAAATGACCTTACTAAAGGTATTTATGTAGTGAAAGTTGATGGTGCTAAACCATATGTAACTAAACTTGTAGTGAAATAAGCTGGAGTTAATTACTGGAAGTTAAATAAAGGATTATTATTGATAGAAGGGTGCTCTTTATTATGAAGAGTGCCCTTTTATTTATCTTCAATGTACAGAAGAAAATGTGTTCTGAAAGGATTAATATTTCAGGTGTTAATAAAAAAAGAGACTCAGCTAATGAGTCTCTTTTTTTGCAATTATTTAAGCTTTTGTTGTCGGATACATATGTACGTCCATTTGCGGGAATGGAATAGTCAATCCGTGAGCTTCGTGATTTTTATAAACCTTTTCGGTAATATCGAAATAAAGGCTCCAGTAATCTTCTGTTTTTGCCCAGATTCTTACTACAAGATCAATAGAGCTGTCATTTAATGTATGCAATCCGATAAATGGTTCTGCCGGAGTTTTAAGTACTCGCGGATCGTTTTCAAGAAAGCCCAGGATCATTTTTTTTGCATCATCGTAGTTATTACCGTAAGAAAATCCGAATTTCAGATCCACACGGCGAATATCTGATTGAGTATAGTTATTGATAATACCTGATGACAGAGATCCGTTCGGGATGTAAATAACTTTATTGTCGATTGTGTTCAGCACTGTGTTAAAAATAAGAATTTCTCTAACTACACCAAGTTGTCCCTGAGCTTCGATGAAATCACCTACTTTATAAGGCTTAAGCAACAGGATGATAACTCCTCCGGCAAAGTTTTGAAGCGTTCCACTCATTGCCATACCAATACCCACACCGGCAGAGGCAAGAAGAGCAGCCATTGAAGTTGTTTCAACTCCTAAAATTCCGATAATAATCACAAATAACAGGATCGTTAGTGTGATGTTGATCAGATTAAGAAGGAATGAACGAAGAGAATGATCCACTTCCCTTTTTTCCATCAACTTGCGTGAAACAAATTTGATGCGGTTAATGATCCATTTACCTGCAATGTAAATAAGAATAGCAGCAAGAATTTTCAAAGAGTAGGCAACAGAGAAAGAAACAAGCTGTTTCATAATGTCCTCTAATGTAGTGCTATTCATCTGTTTTGCAATTTCAGTAGCTACTTTACCTGTCGAATCCGAGGCTGCTTCAGCAGCAACGCCCAATGTAAGAAAAAAACTCATTTTCGTTTAGTTAAAATTTATATCCAAGGGTTAGTAATAATGATGTTTTCGTTGTTTTTAATGAAAACGGGTCCGAAGATACAAAAGATTCTCCATTTATGAAAATCGGAGAGTAGGCATACCCTACTTCTTTGTGTGTTTTGTACACAACGGCCATATCCGCATACATTTGTCCAAAGCGATATCCAAATCCACCCGTAATGTATTCGGTTGATTTTGGAAGTGTGTAATTCGGTAATGTACCTACAGTGAGTATTTCCTGATTACCATCCAGTACAAATTGTTTGATTGGTGAGGATTGGTAAGCATACCCTGCACGGAGGCTAAATTGAGGAGTAACACGGAATTCAGCTCCCACTTTGAAGGTGTTGACAGCTCTTGTGTCTTCTTTGATGTAATCATTGTCAGCAAACTCATAGCCGTCAGGATCTTTAAGTTTCAATGAAGTATAGTCCTGCATTAAATATTCGAAGCTCAGAATACCTCTTTTTCCAAGAATAAATGCAGCAGATCCCATAAATTCATAAGGGGAATTCATTTTATAGTCCATTGCCCCGTTCGGTGTAGATGCTCCTCCGGAAACTTTTTCTACCACGACCTCTCCATTTTCGTCTATGTAGGAGTCTGTAATGTTTTTATAATCAACTAATGCACCAAAGTTATCGGTCATCAGGTAATAAGTAGGTGTTTTTACAGAAATACCTAAACGGAGGAAATCAGCCGGACGAATGATCATCCCTACATTGAAGTTAAACCCGGTTCCTTTGGTGCGAAGCGAGTTTTCCATATAAAAGTTTCCGTCAGCAGCATGACCTTCAGAATAACCCACTCGCATATTGTAAGCAAAGTCAGTGATGCTTAATGCTCCACCAAAGTAAATCATATCGTCGTAGTTTCCACCGAAAGTAAAGTTATACTCATCGGCGTAGCCATATTCTTGTACATGTAGCCTTGCAGAAGAGTTGTTCAGATTCGGGAACGATGAGATGTATGTCTGATTTCCGTTGTCGACTCCATATGGTTTGAACAGGTAACTGTTCCATCCCAGTACCGGAAGCCATGGAAGTCCCGACATGTTAGAGTATGGAAAGTTTGTGTCAGTATCATCCATTCGGAACATATCAATTCCATATGCCTTATCCGCAATATAGTCAGTTAGTGAACTGTTCATGTTGCTGTTATTCGCTTCATAAGTGCGGTAAAAATTAGCTTTACGGTTAAAAGCTATACCAACATTGAAGCTGAAGTCTCCACTACCACGGAATGTAGCCACATAACCAAGATTGTTAAACATAAACTTGGTTTTGTCTGCACCTGTAGAAGTTCCATTCCAATTGGTGGACGTATTAATGAAATCGAGATCTAAAGTAGCTGATACTTCAGAGTTGCGGAATACACCGATTCCGGCAGGGTTGGTTGACAGGGCGGACATATCTCCCCCGAGTGCGCCAAAAGCTCCCGCCATACCCATAGCACGGGCACTTCCTGTAAGTTCCTTCTGAGACATGCGTATAGCATCAGCTTCTCCCTGAGCAAAGACAGCAGAAGTGCTGGCAAGAAGCAGGGTTGTTAGCAAAATATTCTTTTTCATAGTCAATCAATTAATGTGGTGATTGGTTTTTTGTTTTGTTGTTTCTCAAGCATTGCAAAACTGCAAAGCTTATCTATAGGGTGGTTGTGGAAAAAATAAAGCTAAGAACTATTAATTCCGTAATATTAGAACAATATTGGGAAAAGTTAGTTCTTAGCTCTATTCTGAATTTATCTGTTATCTGCGTCCTCCTGAACTTCTGCCTCCGCCATAGCTGCCTCCGCCGTAGCTTCCACTGCGGCTGCTGCCTGAAGAGCTGCTTCTTTCAAATGAAGATCTTGAAGGTGAGCTGTAGCTTTCAGATGAGCTTCTGCTTGAACGGGTAGTTCTGTCGTACGTAGTACCGGTCGTATTTGAATTGCTTTCAGATGAAGATCGAACTTCTCTACTCGGACGGTATACTCTGCCCTCTGTCGAGTTTGACTGGTAACGGGTTGATCGTCCTCCGGAGGTCGAGATATTACTATTGTTTTTGCCCGATGAAGTGCCTACACTGTAGTTGCCCGAAGTTCGTCCGCTTGAGGTTGATCCCCCGGTATATCTGTTGGAACGACCATTTGAAGTATAAGTTCCATTCGTTCTTCCTCCACTCACGTTGCCGGCAGGTCTGCGACCTCCCGAGTATTCATAGGCAGAATAGTAGGATCCAACATGATGGTTGTGTCCCGGATACCATCCGCCTCCGTTCCAGCCCGGATACCATCCTCCACCGTGCCATCCGGGATAACAACCCCAGGATGGTCCCCACCATGAAGAAGCCATTCCCCATCCCCAGTTCGGATATCCCCATCCCCAAGGATCTAAGCGCCAGCTCCAGCCAGAATAAAACGCAGGAGACCAGGCATAATTCCAGTGGTATGGATTTGTCCACGTAGGAGTAATCGTTGCATAGAAATCATCCACGTACACATTCCAGTCGCTGTTACTCAGCATAAATATTTCATTATACATCGGGTCACTGATGTGTATCGTAAACTTAGGATTATGGAAACGACGGATACGCTCCGCATTTTCAAAGTCAGAAACCGAGCCATTGAATCCATTCAGATATCCTTCGTCTGCATCTTTGAATACATATTTTTTGCCCTCTTCTAATAACAGAGTGTCTTGGTCTGAAGTGATAACAGCTCCCACAGGAGTACGTCGGTTGTACTCATCAACATCCATAAACGCTTGTGAAGTTGCGTTTTGATTGCGTGAATTATCCTTTTTGTTTCTTTCCTTCTGAGCCTTTACTATTGCATTTTCATCTTTCTTTGTATAGTAAAGATCATCTTCCGGAATGTATTGAGCCCAGCTGACAAAAGGGATCATCGCAAACAATGATGGAATAAAGATTCTCATTAATTTCATATATTACCCTCCTCATTTATGTTAAATCCTATTATTTAAAAGCTTCTCTTTATTATATAGGACAATCTTACCAATAAAAAGTTTAATTTTGCCCTATCAATAAATGATTGATTTATAGACAAAAATAGAAATAAACAGCAAATAAACAATTAATAAATTGCTAAATACAATGAAATATCTTGAATTTCAATTTACTATCACTCCGGCAAACGAGATCAATTCAGACATCCTTTCAGCCTTGCTTGGTGAGATTGGTTTCGAAAGTTTCGTAACTACCGAAACCGGTGTGGATGCCTATGTTCAGGCAGGCTTGTATGAGGAAGAACAGCTTGATGAGCTAATTTCTAACTTTCCTGTTGAAGCCTCGATCACATATACTGCCAATGAAGTAGTAGCGAAAAACTGGAATGAAGAGTGGGAAAAACACTATTTTCAACCGATTATTATCGAGGATAAGTGCGTTATCCATAGCTCCTTCCATAAAGATATTCCACAAACCCAGTATGATATATTGATTGACCCTAAAATGTCATTTGGAACGGGACACCACGAGACGACCAGCCTTATGCTTACTTTCCTTCTCGAAGAAGAGATGCAAGGTAAATCATTTCTCGATATGGGATGCGGAACAGCTGTACTGGCTATTCTTGCTTCCAAAAAAGGTGCTGATCCGATCACAGCAATTGATATTGACGAGTGGGCGACAGACAATGCGAAAGAGAATATTGCACTCAATCAAACTGCCAATATCAAAATTCTTTTAGGTGATGCATCCCTTCTTGCGGACGAATCAGGATTCGATATTGTATTTGCCAACATCAACCGTAATATCCTTTTGAATGATATGCATGCTTATGTAGCGAAAATGAACGATGGTGCACATCTGTTCATGAGTGGTTTCTATAAGCAGGATATTCCGATGATCGAAGAAGAGGCTAATCGCCTGGGTCTTCGATTGATTCACTTTAAAGAACGCAATAACTGGGTTGCAGTTAAGTTCGCTAAGTAAAAGACGATATAATACAGTCATATGCTGCACCTTGTTTGGATCTATATTCCGGACAAGGTGCTTTTTTTATGACTGTATTATTGTTATTTAACTTTTAGGCAGATTGTGTATGAGAGAGATAAAATGACACTTATTTATATTTTTAGATAACTTTATTCATATTGTATCCATGCTAATTGTGTGAAATAGCTATTAAAACAGACTGAATTGAAACTCAGTGGGTTTGACTTGCTTTCAAAATGATGTTTTTATCAACTTTTACCCTCATAAAAAGATTCGTTTTTATTTGCTTGAGTCTTAAAAATGATTGATATTTGCCACATAAACCTAAGCAATCTTTTGTTACCTTAAAGCAAACCTAGTGCCTGATAAGAACCAAACAGAGGGACTCTCCTAAAGAGTCTCTCTTTATTTTTTTTGTTTTATTACCTTCCTGATCATGAAAAACCACTTCTTGAAAGTGGATTATATATTGACTTATTTTATCTTTGTAAAACGTATAACTAATAAAATATGTAACAACTATGAATATCGTAGATCGTTTCCTCAAATATGTAAAAATAGATACCGAGTCAGATCCAGCATCTGAAACAACTCCATCCACCCCTAAACAGTTTGCTTTTGCCGAACAACTGGCAGAAGAACTTAAGGCTATCGGTCTTCAGGAGGTGTCGTTGGACGAAAACGGCTATCTAATGGCTACTTTGCCTTCCAATACAGATCATGATGTGCCGGTTATCGGATTTATTTCGCATATGGATACAAGTTGTGACCTCACTGGTGCAAACGTTAATCCGCGAATTGTATCTTCCTACGATGGCGAAGATATTGTCCTAAATGAAGAGAAGCAGATTGTTTTGAAAACGACTGATTTTCCTGAGGTACGCAACTATATCGGACAGGATTTGATTGTTACTGACGGAAATACCCTTCTTGGTGCCGATGATAAAGCAGGAGTTGCTGCCATTGTTTCGGCGATGCAATACTTTATAGAACATCCAGAAGTAAAACACGGTAAAATTCGCATCGGGTTCACTCCGGATGAAGAGATTGGTCGTGGAGCTCACAAATTTGATGTGGCTAAATTCGGAGCTAAATGGGCATATACAATTGATGGTGGCGAAATTGGTGAGCTTGAGTATGAGAATTTTAATGCTGCAAGTGCTACGATTACGGTGACCGGACGTAATGTTCATCCGGGATATGCAAAAGATAAAATGATCAACTCCATCACTATTGCCCGCGAAATTGCCGACAGACTTCCTCAAAATGAAGTTCCGGAGAAGACGACCGGATACGAGGGATTCTTCCATATGATGAGTTTCCAGGGATCTATCGAGTCAACGAAGCTGGTTTACATCATTCGCGATCATGATACGAAGCTCTTCCAGAAGCGCAAGCAGATGGTCGAAGATATTGTCAAAGGACTTAATACAAAATACGATCACGCCATTCACCTTGAGATCAAAGATCAGTATTACAATATGCGCGAAAAGGTTGAGCCAATGATGCATATTGTGGACTTAGTCAGAGATGCGATGATTGAAGAAGGTGTGACCCCGAAAATTAAACCAATTCGCGGAGGAACTGATGGGTCTCAGCTTTCATATATGGGGCTTCCATGTCCGAATATTTTCACAGGAGGTCATAATTTCCACGGTCGTTATGAGTTTCTTCCTATTCCATCGTTGGAAAAATCAAGAGATGTGATTATTCGTATTGTTCAGAATATTGCGAAATAGTCAACACAGTTATAGATAAGAATAAAGGCAGATGGGGACTCCTCATCTGCCTTTCCATATTTAATTGAGCTAAAATGTACAACCGTTTATATCTGTTTCTCCTATTAGCTTCCATGTTGATCGGGGGGGGAGCCTGTGGTCAGCGTCAAACGCCGCAAGAGCCATCTCTCGGGGTGGTTACATCCACAAAATATGCAAAAGGATTTGCAGTTGATACAGTCCCTCACTTTTTGCGGGTGACAGTCTACAACCCCTGGAGTAAAGAAGAACAAGTGCTCTCCCGCTACTATCTGGGACGTCACGATTCTCTTGCACAGTCGCATCCCCAAGATGGTAGTTTTATAAAGATTCCCTTGCAAACCTGTGCGGTAACTTCGGGAACGCATATTGGATTTATGGAAAGCCTCGGTCTGCTTGATCCGATTACCGGAATATGCTACGCCGACCGTATTTACAATGATACTATATTGCAACGTTACCGTCGAGGGGCTATTGTAGATCTCGAAGATCCCTTTATGATTAATTTTGAGAAGCTGATTGCTTTGCGTCCAAACGCAATCGTAGCAAGTGGCTATAATCAGCAGGACGAATACAGTCACAGGATGGCACAGACCGGTATTCCTGTGGTTTTTGTCAATGAGTGGATGGAAAGCTCTCCTTTAGCCCGTGCCGAGTGGATCAAATACGTAGCCCTCTTTTTCGATCGTCGCAGCGAAGCTGATTCTATCTTTGATCACGTAGCCTCGGCGTATGAAGCTCTCAAAAAACAGCAGAAGCAAGAGGACGGCTCCCGAAAAAAAATTATGACCGGAGAAAATTTTAGAGGAACCTGGTATATGCCCGGTGGAGAAAACTGGATGGCAGCCCTATTTGCTGATGCGGGAGCCGACTATGCGTATTCTTCAACCACTGAACACGGTAGTATTCCTCTAAGCACTGAGG
>JBOFXU010000037.1:0-3169 GCA_051654305.1 Bacteroidales bacterium
CAGTAGTGGAAGTAAAGGATGGACTCCTGACTCCCGAAATTCTGAATAGTTTCGGCAGATTGTCTGATTTGCAGGTGTCGCCGGATGGTAAGAAATTATTATATGGTGTTTCGTATGTAAGCATTCCGGAAAACAAAAGTAATCGTGAGCTTTTCACGATGATGATTGATGGAAAGGAAAAAGTGCAGATTACAAAAACGCCAAACAGCGAGAATAATGCACGCTGGATGAAGGATGGCAAACGCATTGCATATCTATCATCAAAGAGCGGTAGTACTCAGCTTTGGATTATGAATGCTGACGGATCAAATGCACAACAAGTTACAGCTGAAGAGGGAGGACTCGAGGGATTTTCTTTTTCACCGGATGAGACGAAAGTGCTGATGATTAAAACAGTGAAATACGGTGAACGTACGTCTGATATCTATCCGGACCTGCCGAAGGCTACGGGGCGTGTGGTGAAAGACTTGATGTATAAGCACTGGGATGAATGGGTGGAGACTGTACCTCATCCTTTTGTGGGTAAGTTTGATGGAAAATCCGTGACGGAAGTCTACGATATCCTTCAGGATGAACCGTATGAGTGTCCGACAAAACCTCACGGAGGGATAGAGCAGCTATCCTGGTCACCTGATGGAAGTAAGATTGCATACTCGTGTCGTAAAAAAACAGGCATGGAATATAGTCTTTCAACCAATACGGATATTTATCTGTATGATCTCAATTCAAAGGAGACGGTAAACCTTACGGAAGGCATGATGGGCTATGATACGACCCCACAGTTTTCACCGGATGGTTCTCAACTGGCTTTCCTGAGCATGGAGCGTGATGGGTATGAGTCGGATAAAAACCGCTTGTTTGTACTTGATCTGACTTCCAAAGCGAAGCATTATCTGACAGAATCTTTTGACTATAATGCAGACAGCTATATCTGGGACAAAGCCGGTAAGGATATTGTGATGGTGTCTTGTAAACATGCAGTGACTCACCTGTGGAATGTGAATGTGGCTACGAAAGAGATCAAGCAGATCACTACCGGAGTCTACGACTATCAGCAGGTGGCTCAGACAGCTGACGGACTGGCTGCTGTAAGACATTCGATGTCGAAACCAAACGAAGTATTTGCCGTTAATACTGCAACGGGTGAAGCAACGGAGCTTTCTTTCGAGAATGAAGCGTTGCTAAAACAGCTGAAGATGGGCAAAGTAGAAGAGCGTTGGATTGAAACTACAGATAAGAAACAGATGCTTACCTGGGTGGTTTATCCGCCTGACTTTGATTCGACCAAGGTATATCCGGCACTTCTGTATTGCCAGGGTGGACCGCAAAGCACGGTGAGCCAGTTCTTCTCGTATCGCTGGAACCTTCAGCTAATGGCTGCTAATGGATATATTGTGGTGGCTCCGAATCGCAGGGGATTACCGGGATTTGGACAGGAGTGGCTGGAACAGATCAGTAAGGACTACGGTGGACAGAACATGAAAGACTACCTGAGTGCGATTGATGCGCTGGCAAAAGAACCGTTTGTAGATGAAAACAGACTGGGAGCTGTAGGTGCAAGTTACGGAGGATTCTCTGTGTACTGGCTGGCCGGACACCACAACAAGCGTTTCAAAGCTTTCCTTGCCCATGCCGGAATCTTTAATCTGGAGCAGCAGTTTCTCGAAACAGAGGAGATGTGGTTTGCTTACTGGGATATGGGTGGTGCTTATTGGGATAAAAACAACGCAACAGCTATGCGTACGTTTGAGAACTCTCCACACCGTTTTGTGGATAAATGGGATACACCGATCCTGATTGCCCACGGAGAACTCGACTTCCGTATCCTTGCTTCGCAGGGAATGTCTGCCTTTAATGCAGCTAAGCTGAGAGGAATCCCTACGGAGATGGTTATCTTCCCGGATGAAAATCACTGGATCGTGCAGCCTCAGAACTCTATTTTGTGGCAAAGACGCTTCTTTAACTGGCTGGATCGCTGGTTGAAATAAGAATAAAAAAAAGAAGGATGCTCCCGCAAGAGCATCCTTCTTTTTTATTGAATGGATGTATTTATAACTTCAGCAAGTTTCTCGCAGTCATCGCTGCCTATCCAGATCTTCGAACCCGAAGCGAGGGTGACTTCAACGGCCTTACCAAAACTAACATTGTATAGCGTAGTATGGCTCGAGACAATGTGCATGCCCACACCGTGATACCACTTGGGCTGCACGATCTGGCAGAAGGTCACGCGGTGCAGATCTATGCGTTTATTGATAAGTCCGAAACAAAAACTCATGCGTAGCTCCTTGTCTGTGATGCTAACCCCCATACGGGCAAATATAAGCAAGGCAATGAGCAGGATGGCCGGTACGATGAAGGCAAAGAAGTCCACGGCATCAGCGCGAAGTATTGTAACGGAAGACAAAATCGTAAACAGTGAAAACAGAACGATCAGTATAAAACCGGTCTGTGTGTGACGATAAGTGGTTTTCATATTGTATTGAGTTGATGAAATAATAAATCTTTCAAAAGCAAATATAATGAATAGTTTGAGACAGTAGGAGTTATGCTTTGCGAAACAAAATAGAATGAATATTAAAAAATAACGATAAAATGATTTTGATCAACGAATTATATATCTTTCGGCTCGAAATCATAACAATACGAGGTTTAATATATGAGTAAAGTAAAAGAAATCGGACGGTTGATTCTGCACTCTCAGCTCGAGAATAAAGCTTCTCAGGCTAACCAGACGAATGTATATCCGTCAGGACAGCCGTTGCCACAAACTACAGATGTGATGTTCTGGAAGAAACCGTGGTTCTCTACCGTGCTTGCAGCAATCTATATTCTTTCACCATTGGATGTGATGCCCGATATTGCTGGAATCGGTTTTTTGGATGATATTTTTCTTGGGATTGTCATTGGGCTCAACTGGGCTCAGCACTCAACGGAGCAGACAAATCAGATCTTGTCTTCATTTATTGGATTGATCAAATGGGGGTTGGTAGTACTGGGTGTCATCCTGGTTTTGTTGCTGGCTATATTTGGAGCCTTACTGGTAAAGATATTTCAATAACAAGGACTTGTTTACATAGTAAAAGAGACCGCCCGGTAGTATTTAACTACCGGGCGGTCTCTTTTTATTAGGTGTCTCTTAAAGCATCAGGCAGAAGCCAGTTGTTCTTCC
>JBOFXU010000038.1:0-4403 GCA_051654305.1 Bacteroidales bacterium
TCCATAACCCATAAAGTGCTTCAAGCAAGCAGCAACATTATTCGGTCCAATCTTATTTAAGTCTTCCCCTTGGAAGCCTTTTACAGCCTCAACTGCCATTGCGACATTAAGGTAGGTATCCTCCCCAAAACTCTCCCACATACGAGGCCATCTTGGGTCCCGCCCTAAATCCATTACGGGAGCATAGGTCCACGGAATACATCCAGCTTTAGTTTCATACGCTGAAATCTCAGATCCACGACGTACTAATTTGCGATTGAATGTAGCAGCCATATTGATGCCCTGGGGGAAGTATGTGGCATCTAAAGTGTATGTGGCACCGTGAATTTGATCAACTCCATAGATGCAAGGAATCCCCATTGTTTCCATCGACTTGGTTTGTAGATCCGTGATAAGTTCACTCCAGGTCTCTTTGGTTTGAGCGACACTTAATGGTACATTTAGTATAGAGCCTACTTTGTATTTACCAATAACCTCTTCGACCTTAGCTGGATCCAGTTTGAATTTATCCTTGCTATTAAAATCGGTAATAGCATCTATAGTAATCTCACACATCTGTCCTATTTTCTCTTCAAGCGTCATTTTCTTGAGGAGCGCCTCTATTTTTGCTTCTATAACCGGGTCGGCAGGAATCGCAGGAGGAACTTGTTGAGCAGATGAGTAAAGCGTAGAAAGTACGCAAACAAAAGAAATTAATAGTCTGTTCTTCATAAATAAATATTAGTATTTCGATGGTAAAGTTAAGTAATAGATGCTTAACTCTTCCTCTTTTTTTTCTGTTAACGTTGCTTTTATCTATCGTACCTAAATAGTTTAATATCAATAGGGAGTTTATAAATAAAACTCCCTATTGATATTAGTTGAATACACATTAAATACTCAAGAGTAATAAAATGAGTGATTTTGATTAATTACTTGGTTTAAATTGCCAGCACCATCCAGTTCCGCCAGTGTTATTTGGTACATGAAGTATCAACTTATCGCTGGTTAGTTTAATAATCGTGTATTCTCCTTTTTGGCTGCCTCTTGGTTCCTCATTTCCCAAAATTTTCGTATTGCCATTAATGACTAACTTATTAAACTCAGCATTGAATGCGAATTTTCCCCCTTTTACAGGAGAAGCGTCTTTACTTTCATAATAAGTGTAATTAGCACCACCATTCAGATCAAAGACCATTTTCCCTTCATAGTCAATCGGAGGGCAACAATCTCCAGCGTTCCACCAGGCTCCTTCGTATTTGCTTGGATCACCGGAACACATATACCAATACAAAGAACCATCCCCCGGCTTGCCATCGAATACCCAGGTTTTACCTTGAAGCTGTTCACCAACTAAATCGTAATAGGCTTTAGGAAGCTCTTGATCTAACTTTGTGATTTCTATATCAATTGACTTTGATACCATTTCAGTACTTAGAAGCTTTCCGTCTTTAATGTAAGGAGTAGTTACATAATATGTGAATGTACTCTTTCCCGGAATTGGATAAATAAAAGACACTTCATCAGTATAAGCCACATTCAGACCATAGTCCCAATAACCGGTAACACCTTTGGTTACCATTTTTAGTGTTATTCCATTGCTCCCGGGTGTTGACTGGACCACTTCAAGTTTCAAATCTTCCACGTTGAATGAATTTGATAGATAATCTCTCTCTTCGATAGGAGAGCAGGAGCTCATTAGTAGTGTTGAGAACACTGTTAATATAGCGAATATTTTTTTCTTCATAATTTTAAGTATTAGATAAGATGATTACTCCCAGCCTGGATTCTGTTCATACAAACCTCCAGAAAGTCTAATTTCACTTTCAGGAATTGATACGAGTCCCTTCGTCTCAGGACGATACATTACTTTATATGTACTTAACACACCACTATTGCTCACCTCTATAGATTTTCCATAAAGGTTATTTGAATTTTGCACATCCCCCCAGCGTACCAGGTCAAACCAGCGAAGTCCCTCAAATGCAAATTCATGTAAACGCTCTTCTTTTAAAGCGTCCAAAGAATATGCATCAACAGGTTCAAGACCAGCACGTATTCTTACTTTGTTAATGCCATCTGCAGTTTGAGTCAACTCTGAGTGCATCAATAGTATGTCTGAAAAGCGTAAGTAATAAAAATCCTGAGCACACCATAATTGCATTGGGTCGCCATTAACCATGTTATATAGGTAATAGAACATACCTTTTGTTCCATCTTTACCTTCATGTTGAATAGTAGTATATTTCTTATTTACTAACCCAGTTTCATGATCTCCCTTATTGTTTTCATAATCACCTGTTCCTTGTTCAGGATCTCCCAATACTAAAACAGATCCATCCTTTCTTAAGTCGTCATTACTCCATCCATTATATAATAAAGGATTTACACTACCCCATCCCCATCCTTGACCAAAAGGAACCATCGAATTATCGCGTATACCAAAATATAATGGAAACTGATTGTTATACTGTTGCCCGATCTCCCAGCTGGCAATGGTATAACGTAAAGCAAACATCACTTCGGTATTTCCTGTACCTATACTTGGGTAGAAGCCATCCTGTCCTGCCCATTTTAATCCGGCTTTATCAGCCCATGGTAATATAGGTCCAGAGTAATTCTCATCGTATTTCTTTGCTGATTCATTCGCGTGAGAGTAAGGCCAAAGATTACGGAAGTCATCCAGTAATTTAAAACCGCTATTGTCAATACAATCTTTCAGATAACTTGCAACTTTAGCGTTATCGAGGATTGTACCATCTAATAATTCGACTTGTGAAGTTGCCTTTCCAGCTATATTTGTCATGTAGCCAGTAATAAATAAATAAGCTCTTGCTACATAACCTTGGGCTACCCAATAGTTTGCATGTCCATATCTTGCCGTAGGAATCGTGCTGGCCTCTGTTTTTGGTAAATAGTCCAATGCCATCTTAAAATCAGAAAGAATCTGTTTGAATGTTTCTTCTATCGAAGCTCTTGGACTCTTACGGTCAGCATCTGTAGTTGTGATAAGGGGCATTCCACCAAAGAATTTAGCTGCACGAAACAAGTGAAAACCACGCATAAAGTAGGCCTCTCCAATGGTTTGATTTTTGAAATAATCCGCTTCTTCCTGTGTTTTGAAATAATCTTTATAATCCGCTTTCACTACAGCCTCCAGTACTGCATTTGCGCGGTATATCCCTTGGTAGGTATTTTTCCAGAGTCCACTATAAGTATCTTCACTCGGATCTTCAAAGTTATCCACCCATTTTGCCGATTTATCATCAGGACCACCACCCGCAAGAACCAAATCGGACATTAATGTCGCAGCTACATGTTCATCACTATGTACTCCCCTCACGTATAGTGCATTATAAATTCCCGACATCGCTTCTTCAATGTCTTTTGGAGTCTGATAGTAACTATCCAGATCTTTATTATATAAATTTTTAGTGTCCAGCACATCACTACAGCCTGCAAAAAGTATTGCGCAAGCTGATAAAATGAGATATTTATATTGTTTCATATCAAATGTTTTAAATACATTAGAAAGTAAGATTAACACCAAACATTACAGTTCTCGGCAATGGATAAAGACCTAAGTCTATACCTGATGCCCAACTTGCATCATGACCGAAAGCCACATCAGGATCCATGCCATCATAACCTGTAAATGTATACAAGTTGTTGAATGATGTATAGACTTTGATACCCTGAATCCAGCCCAGTTTTTTAAGTAGCTTATCGAAGCTATATCCAATGGTTAAATTGTTTATTCTTACATAGTCAGCATCATACATATAAATGTCTGAAATGTAATTTGTATTTCTGTGAGAAGTCGAACTCAAACGAGGAAGTCTATTTGATGTACCTTCTCCGTGCCATCTTCCAAAAATCTCTGTTGTGTAATTTTGATCGAATCTATCGGCAAAAGAACGATATGAGCGCATTACCTGCATACCAAATTTTCCGGACAGAGCTATATTAACATAGAAATTTTTATAATCTAAGTTGATCTGACCACCTAACTCAAAATCAGGATTAGGCTTACCTAATTTCACTTTATCTTCATCGTCAATGATACCATCTTTATTTACATCTACAAATCTGACATCCCCCGGACGTTGGTCTGCAAAGTAAGGCTTACCATCTTGATTAACATAAGCATTTACTTCTGCTTGATTCTGAAGAATACCATCAGCCTTAAAGCCATAGAAGTAACCGATTGGCTCACCAACTTTTACTCTTGATATATAAGAAGTCCCTTGTGCCAGAACATGCCCTGGTCCGGTCATGATACCTTCAGCATTTGCCAGTTTAGTCACTTTATTCTTGTTATGTGCCCCTGTAACTGTTATTCCATAACGAAAATCTGAAATATTATCATTCCATCCTAAAGAGAATTCGATACCTTTATTTTCAATATCTCCCCCATTTACCCA
>JBOFXU010000039.1:0-4235 GCA_051654305.1 Bacteroidales bacterium
TTTCGCAGAATTACTTTTTTATCGGCAGAATAGTACTTTTAGGCCGCAAAATACGGTTTTTCTTAAAAATAGGGTAGTATGTACGCGCAGATACATACTACCCTATTTCTGTAAATTGCCTAATGTAATTTTATTTCCGTTCTAATGTACTTGTATTTTCATCCTTATGTACTTTCAGAAACCCTCTTTTGGCATAAAAAATGGATAATTGATCGTCAAATAGCCTCTTTTTTTTGTCGTTTTTTTTGTGTCAAAAGGAAACCAAAAAGCCTTAAATCTTCCATTTTTGTCAGAATAGGGAGAGTGCATTTTGGGATGATCAGATATTTGCATAATTTGCACGTATCTGGAAAACAAAATGAGGGGTTGAATGTTATATTGAGGTATTCGCTAATTCTTTAATGTTAAACGTTTTAATACTCAGGGCTATGAAAAAGAATAAACGCAGGTTCGTGTCAATTTTGAGGCTATCTTGTGTGGCCCTTTTACTAACATTATTTTCTTGTAATAAGAATGATGTTATAGGTCCCGAACCAGATCCAGGCCCGACACCTACCACTTATTTCGAGTTTGAAACTGTGATCGATTATGATCTTACAGTGAATCTGAATTTTGGTACAGGTTTAATTGGTCCGACACGTTTTGATATTTATGATAAAAATCCGTTCACTGTAACAGAAGATGGGGACGAGATCATTAATGATTCTCTTAATCCGATTTTTACAGGGATCACAGATGGAATGGGTAAATTTTCAAACTTGTTGCGTATCCCGGCTACAGTAACTAAGCTTTACTTGCATACCAAGAAAGTGGGTGTGCCCAATTTGTTAGTTGCAAATATTACCGGAAAATCCATTGTTTTCGATGTGAAAGTAGTTTCGCAAGCTGCAACAAAAAGTGCTTACTCCACTGTTACATTGACCAACGGTTTTGCATTAACATCGTGGGATGCTAATGGTGTTCCCGATAATATCTATACTACTGATGTTGTTTCGGCTGGTCTGCTTCAGGATATTAACGCATCCTTGCCTGAAAATATTGACTTAAGAACAACTCACCCGGAATTTATCGGTTCATCCGTAGAAACCAATTTAGTGTTGACTCAGAAAGCAACGGTAGACATTGTTTTCGTACATGAAGGAGCTGGTTTTGCTAATACTCTCGGGTATTATACTTATCCAACCAATAATCCTCCGTCAACAACCAGTGCGATTCGTAAAAATGTTGTATTTCCAAATGTTTCGTTCCTCAATTCAGGAGGAGGCTTGGCTACAGGTAACCGGATACATTTGAAATATTGGAATGGAACAGCTTATCAGGATACTTTCCCTGCGGGAACAACCGTTGCTTGGTTCTTGGTAGCGAATGGATATAATAATACGACAGAAGTAGTCAATAATGGATTGTATACCCACTATTCAGATCAAGAGTTTAATATAGAAACCGATCCCGCTTTGGAATATCACAATGTATTATTGTATGATAATGCGCGTAACCTGATGGTGCTTGCATTTGAAGATAAACGCCGTGATGTTGTAGATTGTGACCAAGACTTTAATGACGCTATATTCTATGTAATTCCATCATCCATTGCAGCTGTTCAAACCAGTAGTTTTGCAGGTATTGAACGTGCAGCAGGTTCAGATACAGATGGTGATGGTGTACCAAATGAAAGCGATGATTTTCCGAATGATCCGAACCTTGCATATGCTGTTCACTATCCTGGAAATGGAGTCTATGGAACACTTGCATATGAAGACCTTTGGCCTTCAAAAGGGGATTACGACATGAATGACGTAGTTTGTGACTACAACATTATACATTACAATAATGCTCAGAATAATATAGTTTCCGTAGAGGGTACTATTCGTGTCAGAGCCTCAGGTGCAAAATACCTTAATGGTTTTGCTATGGAGCTTGGAGTTACACCGGCTGCTATTTCGAATCTTCAGGTAACCAATGGTTCCGTAACGAATCTAACATTGGATGCTAAAGGACTTGAAACAGGTCACACCAAAGCAAATATCATCTTCTTTGATGATATCTATAAATTGTTTGGAACAGCTTCGGGAAGCTTTATCAATACGGATATGTCAAAACCATTGATAACCCCTGAAGAAATTACCTTCCAGGTATTGTTTACTACACCTCAAACCTTGGCTACGCTGACTGCACCTCCGTATAATCCATATGTGATTATTGGTAGTGGTTCAGGCAATCGCGATATAGAAGTCCATTTACCAGGCTATGCTCCAACAGTAAAAGCTAATCCAGCTTATTTTAGCACTGGTCAGGACTTGACAAATCCGGGGCTAAACAGATATTATGTTGCATCGAACAATATGCCGTTTGCTATACATATTCCTGTTTCCTTCTCCTATCCGATTGAGAAAGCAGCCATTGCAAATGCTCATACTAAATTTAGTCCGTGGTCAACATCCTTTGGAGCACAGTTCGCCAACTGGTATCTTGACAATGTAGGGTATCGTAATGCTGGATTGATTTATAGTAAAGAGCCAGTGGGGCCAGTCGCAAGACCAAAAGCAAAAATGTATGTCAAATAAATTCAGAAGGACCCGAGTTATCTCGGGTCCTTTTTTTATGCGCTATAATGGACTAATTCTGTCCTCAATACCTTTGTTGTATTACGTTGGGCTTATGCTGTTTTGATTGTAATAAAATTTAAGACTCCGCTCTGGAACTAAATCAGCGCTTAGATGTTCTAAATTATTTAGTAGTTTACTATTGTGTAATGTTTTAACAATCAGGATTATGATTCGAGTTGCTGTCAAATTCCTAACCAAAGTCATTCTCGCCTGTGTGACTTTTTTATTCCTGCCTATCTCCTGTACAAGGGATAGTGTTTTACCTCCTCAAACAGATCAGCCTACCTACTTTGACTTTAAGACTGTAACAGATTACCATCTGACTGTAAATTTGAATCAGGGAGTTTTACCTACAGGAATCATCCGGTTTGATGTTTATACTGAAAATCCTTTTGAAGAGAAGGGTGGTGTTCAAATTTTCAATAAAGAGCTTACTCCTGTTTTTACCGGTATTACGGATGATCAAGGAAAATTTTCCGATAAGATGCGACTTCCTACTACGGTAAAGAAGCTATATCTCTGTGTCAAAAGGCTTGGGAATCCGACGTTATTAATGACTACTATTTCCGGAGAAACTGTGACTTTTGACGTGAAATCAGCAAGCAAGGCATCCGGGACAAAGAATCAGTACTCAGCAGTCTCATTAACGAACGCGTATGCTTTGGCAAGTTGGGACGCACTCGGTTATCCCAGTAATGTTTTTACTACTGATAATGTTTCGGTTGGATTATTATTCGATATAACGACTTCTCTCCCTGAAGGGGAAGCGCTACCGTTAAGAGGGACCTCTTTTCTTGACGATACCACTCAGACGAACTTAGTGATAACTAAGAATACGGCAATAGACCTCGTATTTGTACATGAGGGTGCCGGTTATAAAAATGTACTGGGCTACTATACTTATCCGACCAACAACCCTCCTTCAATAATTTCTGTTGTGAGAAAAAATATAGCATTTCCGAATGTCTTGTTCAACAGTTCAGGGGGTGGCCTTCAGACCGGAAACCGCATCAGGCTCAAATACTGGAATGGAACGGCTTATCAGGATACATTTCCTGCGGGGCAAACTTTAGCCTGGTTTCTGGTTGCAAACGGATTTAGCAGTACGACTAAAATTGTAGAAGACGGTCTATATATCAATTACTCAGACAAGCAATTCAATGTAGAGTCAGATGCAAGTCTCAAACAGCACATGGTGTTACTCCATGATAAAGTCCGCAACGTCATGGTTCTCTCATTTGAAGAGACACGACGCGATGTTATCGGTTGCGATCAGGACTTTAATGATGCGATATTCTATGCGGTTCCTTCAGAGGAAGATGCGGTTCAGACGACCGGTTTCTCATCCATTCTACGCGGTTCAGATTATGACGAAGATGGAATAATTGATTATGAAGATGAATATCCTCTTGATGGAAGCCTCGCATACTCGGTTCATTATCCCGCTCATGGGGCTTGGGGATCATTAGCTTTTGAGGATTTGTGGCCATCACAAGGGGATTACGATATGAATGATTTGGTTTGTGATTATAATATTGTCCATTATCTTAATCCTCAAAATAAAGTTGTCAGGGCTGATGGGGTCATTCAGGTCAGGGCTTCCGGAGCAAATTCTCAGAATGGTTTTGG
>JBOFXU010000040.1:0-3991 GCA_051654305.1 Bacteroidales bacterium
AGATGATCAGGCAAGCGCTCTTTGATCAGTTCTACAAGCTGGTTGAATCCTTCAATAGACTTGGTTGTCTGAGAGAAAAGGCAGATTCCCTTTGTGAAATCAATCTTATCAATGTCTCGAACAGATTCAAGGACAATAGCAGTATCTTCTGTTTGTCCAAGTAATCCTACGATTTCTGCATGTCCGGGTTTACCGTACAATACAATTTGAATATCCTTTCCTTTTATTGATTCGTACTTAAGTCTGATTTTCTTTTGAAGCTGCAAAACAACAGGGCAAGTGGCATCAATAATTTGAATTCCGGCTTCCTTTGCATACTTGTAGGTACGTGGTGGTTCACCATGAGCTCTCAGGAGTACTTTACTGTTTTCAAGAGCAAAATACTGATCGTGGTTAATCGTAATTAATCCTTCAGCTTCCAGTCGGCTCACCTCCTGTCCATTGTGAACGATATCACCCAGACAATATAGTGTTCCTCCTTTAGCCAAAGTAGCTTCCACCTTCTTAATTGCGTTAACGACTCCGAAACAAAAGCCAGAGCTTTTATCGATTTCAATATATCTCATAAGCGGATAATCTAATAGGTTAGCGGCGATTTATCGCTTCTTATCTGTTTAGCACTTCGCTGACTTTGCTAAAAAGCCATTGTTTCTGCTGTTCGATGGATAGGTTTGAATTATCGAGAATAACAGCATCATCAGCCTGTCTGAGAGGACTCTCCTCACGATTTTGATCGATGTAGTCTCTTTGTTTTACATTATCAAGAATTGCAGCAAAGTCAACCAGATCTCCCTTGGCCATCAATTCATCGTAACGGCGCTGTGCTCTTACTTCAGCTGAAGCAGTTACAAATATCTTAAGTTCAGCTTCAGGAAATACGACGGTTCCGATATCGCGACCATCCATGACGATTCCCTTCTCTTTTCCCATTTCTTGTTGCATATTTACCAATGCTTTACGAACAAAAGGAATAGCAGCTATCGGGCTTACATTATTCGAAACGTCCAGTCTGCGAATTTCATTTTCCACGTATTGACCATTGAGATAAGTGTCAGGTTTCTTTGTCTCAGTATTGAATCGGAAGGTAATATGTATATCACTCATCTGATTTTCAAGTTCATTGGTATTTATTACCCCATCTTGTATCAGATTGTTTTGCATTGCATATAGTGTTACAGCGCGATACATTGCACCACTATCAACGTAAACATAACCGAGTTCCTTTGCCAAATCTTTTGCCATTGTACTTTTCCCACATGAGGAGAAGCCATCAATAGCTATTGTTATTTTCTTTTCCATATCTTGAAGTTTATTCGAGGTAGCATATTGCAATCGAAATGAATAATCAGTTATCTTAAAAACGCTGGGAGTCAAAAGAGGTTGTAATACCTAACATAAAAGTACCACCTTTCGGGTTACGCTGGAAATAGGAAGCGTCGATTTGAAATCTTTTAACTTGTAGTCCAGTTCCGAAAGAGAAGCCATAAATGCCTTTCTTCCCTGTGATAGAAAATTCAGACTGAGCTTGCGGATTGAACCCTAAACTAAAATAGACGTTTTCTGTTGGAGTAAAATCAACACCAAATACAAGGTGTTTAGCCAGTGTTAGGAAGAAATTATCCTTTTTGGGCCCAGCAGTCTCTTCACCAATGGTATTGTCCTGATCTTCTCTGTAGATACTCATATCCCACTTATTCAGATGATAAGCGGTTAGAGAAAAACGAAAAGGGGCATATTCCATCTTTTTAGAGATACCCAACTGGATATCCCACGGGAGTTTCTCGTTTGAATCGTGAAAAGATTTGATTTGTCCTCCCAGATTTTTTAAGGCAATTGATGCAGAGATTCCTTTTTCAGGACGAAAATAGTTCAGTCCGAGATCAACTCCAATCCCCCAGGAAGTATATCTTTCATATCCACTATAAATTATCTTTCCTGTAATTCCAGCTCTTAACCGATCACTCAATTCATAGGAGTAAGTGCCCATAAATGCCAGATCATTGGCTGAAAAACTACCTATAACAATATTCTCTGGAGTTGTTTCAGTGAACTTTCCATAATTCATAAATAGAATACCAGCAGACCATACGCCCCGAAGTCCAACACTTTTCCCATAAATAACACTTCCCATATTGATATCGCTCACATAGTTCATGTAATTTAGAGAAAGCTGATTACTTTGATCATAGGATAGTAGAGCAGGATTGTCAAATGTATTTGCTATATTATTAGTGGATAGTGTAATATTAGTACCACCCAGAGCCGCTGAATGTGGATTAAAAGGTAGATTCAAAAAAGAAAAAGCTTTATTATCATTACTGGCAAACGTGACAGCTCCGATAATAAAATACATAAGAATAAATGTGAGTACTTTTTTCATCTGAAATTTTGAAGTTTTGAATTCAAACAAGAGACATTGGGTTAGAAACTCAATGAGCAGATCTCTGTGAGAAATTAATCAGAAGTGTAATTTATGTATATAAATGTGAGTTCAAAGATAAGCTAATTTTTATAGGTAGTTTTATTTCTGCGAAAAATAATCAGATATTAAAAAGTGTTTTGATGGAACGGGGAGTTGGTGTACAAAAAAAAGCGGACTAAGTTCTGACTTAATCCGCTTTTGTCTATAATTGTTGGTTTACTTTTCCTTCGTAAGTTTTCCGAAGATCACCAGAGCAACAGCTGCTGCAGTTGCAATACCCGCAAATACAAACCAGATATAGTGTGCATTCTGAGCTGCTTCAGCCCAAGCTTCATGAGAGCTGTAAAGCGTAGGATCCGGACAATATTTGCTTAGGAGTACTCCTGAGATTGCAAAACCAAAGATATATGAGAAGAACGAATGAAGGTGAGAGAATCCAAGATACATACCTTCTTCCCCTTTTGGTGCTTGTCTCGAGAAGTATTCCAGGAATCTAGGTGAAATGAAAGTTTCAGAAAGAGCCTGGAAAACAATACCTAATACCATGAAAAAGGCAATAGGGTGCATACCCATGATTGTTTCATTACCTGGGAATAAATTACCTGCAGCCATAATCAGAGCTGAAACCGGGATGATAAACATACCAACTGTAATCGAAGAAAGGGCACTTTTCTTTGCCATAAGTTTGGTTACAAGGTTTACTGTAATCACCACAATAAATGGATTTACATTTGCGTACCAGGCAGGAGATGCACCTTCACCAGCCATACGAAGAACGTATTTAGGCATTGTTGCATATAACTGTCCTTGAACCAACCAGAATCCACTTACGATCAACGTGAGTAAAAGTAGTTTGTAGTTTTTGCAAACACGAACCAGTGACTTTGCAATATCTCGCATGCTTTTGCCTTCACCATGGTGTTCTGCTGACTTGTAAAAGAAGAAGATGGCAATCAGTGCAAGAAATGTCATTGCTGCTGAGAAGTAGTTAAGAACTACTAATCCTTCACTACCCATTGACTTACGTAATGGATCTACGACCATTTTACCAGTAAAGGCTCCGATGTTTACCATCATGTAGAAAAGAGAAAACCCTTTCGCACGGGTATCTGGGGTAGTTTCTTTAGCTACAGTTCCGGAGATCACACTTTTGATAAACGATCCTCCGATCATAACTAAAATAAGAACAGGAATAATACCCCATTTGGCTGAGCTTTCGCGTAATCCAGTAAATTCAGTTTCAAAAGCATACGTAACTAATCCTGCATTTTCGCATAAAGTTGGTAGGATTCCTAAACCGGCGTAACCGAGCGTAAGTAGTCCAAATGCCAGCATCATCGATTTGCGGAATCCAATTTTATCCGCAATTGCTCCACTGAATGTTGGAAGGAAATAAAGAAATCCGGAGAATAGTCCGGAGATCCATCCTGCCTCTACATCGCTAAACCCTAATATATTAGATAGGTAGAGCGTGATGACGATAAAGACAGCATAATAAGCCATACGTTCAAGTAGCTCTACAATATTTGCTACCCAAAAGGCTTTCGAAAAAGAAATTTTAGACATAAT
>JBOFXU010000041.1:0-2194 GCA_051654305.1 Bacteroidales bacterium
GAGCAAATCATTCACCGTACCATTCACGGCAAGCTCTCCGATATCTCCTCCCGGAAAAAAAACAGGATCGACCACAAACGAATCAGTCGTAAAAGCAACTCTTCCGGCAGGCAAACGAAACTGAGCACTGTCGTGCTCCTGAGCCAGAATATCATTCTTGAATGCAGGGTAAAAAACCGACTCAATCAGTTGCTGAGTGAGCTTTCCTCCTCCTCCATGGGCAAGTTGCACCTGATCATGGAGCTGTTTGGGAATGGGACAAAGTATCGTATTCATCAGTTATTTTTGTATTTGTAATAGGCCGCACAAATCCCTTCCGAAGAGACCATCGGTGCTCCTTCGGGGGAGTCGGGCAAACACGTGCTCCCGAAGCAGGGACAGTCCGAAGGTTTCGCATTTCCCTTCATAATCTCGCCCGAGATACACTTTTCGCGCACCTGAAAAGGAGCTACGGGTGTACCAAACCGAACCGTAGCATCGAAACGGGCATACCGCTCGCGAAACGAGAACCCGCTGTTGTCTATCGTGCCAAGCCCCCGCCACTCCTGACGATCGATCTCGAAAACCTCGTGCAACACCTCTATGGCTTTCGGATTCCCCGCCACAGGCACCATGCGGCTGTACGCATTCTCCACCCGCGACTCTCCCCGCTCAAGCATACAAACAGTTTTGTAGATGCCCCAGAGAATATCCACAGGTTCAAACCCGGTAACCGCAATCGGTATTTTATACGCTTCGGCAAGGCGTTCGTAGGCACTTAGTCCCGTTATCGTACACACATGACCGGCAGCCAGAATACCATCTACCGAAAAGTCGGGCATCCCCAGCAGCGCTTCGAGAATCGGAGGCACAGCATAGAGTGCCGTCAGCAACGACACGTTGGACAACTTCCGCCGTGCCGCTTCCAGCACCAGCTGCGCATGAACAGGAGCAGTCGTTTCAAATCCGATCGCAAAAAACACAACCTCCTTCCCGGGATTTTCTGCAGCAATACGCAGCGTATCGAGCGGCGAATAGATCATCCGGACATCTCCCCCCATAGCTCTTGCCGTGAGCAAATCAAGCCGTGAACCCGGCACACGCAGCATATCGCCGAAGGAGACCACAATCGCCCCCGAGCTAAGCGCCAGATCAATCGCCAGATCAATCGTGGCAGCAGGAGTCACACACACAGGACAGCCCGGCCCGTGAATAAGGGTAATCTCCGGAGGCAGCATCTCATCGATCCGATACTTCGCAATCGAAAAAGTCTGTCCGCCGCAGGTATCCATGATTCGCCAGGGACGGGTAAGGGTCTGTGCTATGGCTTGAACTATTTCTCCGGCACAAGCCGGATCCCGGTAGATCTGAGTGTCATTCATTTTCAACTTCCATTAAATCACCTACTGCAATCAAGGCTTCACGCGTCAGTCGCGCCTCTTCCTCATCAATAACCGTAAGCGCCATGCCCGCATGAGCAAGAACATAATCGCCAACCCGCGCATCAATCCAGGCAATACAGATTTCTTTATGGATTCCTCCGAAATCAACGGTGGCATAAGTCAGTGTATCTTCGGGAGAAGCAATCCCGATAATTTTTCCAGGTATGGCTAAACACATATTCGTAGGTTTGTTAATTATATTTTGAACAATCATTTGGAAACTATTGTTCAATCATTACATATTTTGAGAAATCAAAAAAACACAATTAGAAAATATGTCAAGAGTCTATGAGATAGAGATCAGGGGATTGGTACAGGGTGTGGGCTTCCGGCCCTACGTTTACCGTATTGCGAAAAGTCTGAATTTACATGGATTTACCGATAACCGTACTTCCGGGGTGAAAATTGTGATTCAGGCTACCGAACACGAAAAAGAGGAATTTTTGAGAAGACTCTATGCTGAGAAACCCGAGGTTGCTCAAATCAACGGGATACAGATCACCCAAAGAGAGACGGACGAACACCTCCCTCCTTTTTATATTGCCCGTAGCAAATCAGGGCCAAAAGGAATCACGCGCGTGAGTCCCGATATTGCCGTATGCCGGGAGTGTCTCACCGATCTCCGCGAACAGCCCCACCGGCTCAACTATCCCTTTATCAATTGTACACACTGTGGTCCGCGTTTTTCAATCGTCGAGACCATTCCCTATGACCGCGTGGCAACCACCATGCGCGATTTCGACATGTGTCCCCTTTGCCACAGCGAGTATCAC
>JBOFXU010000042.1:0-2854 GCA_051654305.1 Bacteroidales bacterium
TGTCGGGATTAGGTTTAACATTCAAGATATCGCTGCCTGTTTGAGGATCCTTACCTTTTCCAGTCATAACAAAAGGAGATGCTGGAGCGAACAATTGTTTTTCGGTCGATATGGTATCAAATTGAGAATGGTTTGTTCCCAACGACAGTTTTGCGTAGAGTGAAGGAGCATTAGCTACAACGTAAAGATATTTCTCACCGCTGAGACACTTCAAATTAAAACTGGTACTCAACGATATATTACCACCATTCTCATCCTGAAATTCGTATTTCTTTTCAAGCGATCCACTTTTTTTAAAAATATAGAACGCTAAATGCTTGATTGCATTCTCTTTAATTGTAACAGAATCAGTCGACGCTTTTGTTTGTGACGTCTGAATCGACACATTAATATAGGAGTCTATTTCCTTTGGATTATACTCCCCGATATCAGTACTGGAACATCCGACCAGGATCAACATCAGAAAAATAAAGCACACATTTCTCATTGCACACATAATATTTTAATTACAATCATTTAAGAAAGTATATAAATGAAAGGCTTAGTTTCGTTGGAGCAATCATATGCTTGTAATGCTGAGAAACTTTTGTCCCACAGCCTTCACAGCGATATTTTCCATACTCTGTATAAACATAGCCCACACCGATCGCAGCTTCCATTCCCCAATGTTTGGAGAAGTTTTTTGCATAACCATAGAATAATCCTGCTCCCATAGCTGCTCCCTGATTTCTGTAATCAGCAAACCGGCTCCAGTTATATTCTCCATAAAAGGCATTAATTCCGTAGAAATGTCCTGCAAAAGCATCACAGCCCCAACGTCTTATTTCCGGGGAGACATACCACAGTTTCATTAACTTATCATTTGGATAATTCCATGGATTATATCCCGCACTTATATTGAAAGTGTAAATTTTAGAAATGTAAGTTTCCAGTCCTACATTTAAAGTTGTTGTAGCATACTCCAGCGCGTTTGCTTTTACGGCTAAATACTGAGCTTTAGCGGATAAAGGTAAGAGCAGCATTGACAGAGCGACTATTAGTTTGTAGAATTTCATAATCAGCAGCTTTGAGTCCATTATTATATTTTAGTTGGGAAAACAAACCGAATAAAACCATTGTTCACCATATATATTCTTCGTTAAAAAAACAGCGCCAAAAGCCATTCAATAAAAAAACACATACACAATAAAAACAACCTATAGAAGTAGCATCAACCAAAAAAATATGGGACTTTGTTTATAATTGAATTTATAAGAATGAAATTACTCAATAGAGATTGAGCAATTTCATTCTATTTATAAAGAGAGAGTATTAGAAAATAAGAGTATTATTCTTTTCCAATTTCGCCACTTTGCTCTACGATTGCCCAAGGTTCAATTGTAACTGTTGCTGAAATAATTACATCCTGAATTAGCGGATCAGTTGGTTTACCACCACCCGGATTATTTTCCTCGGCACCATCTTCAGTTAGATTACCCTCTTCATAAACTTCAGTAATAGTAACCTTATAGTGAGTATTACGGTTAAATGCCCATTTCAATTCTTTTCCACCAAGGTTAAAACGGTAATAGGTCACTTTTGTATTGTTAGTATCATTGCCTTTATAGATACCACCAATGATAATAGCTGTTGTATTCCCTCTGCGTGGATCCGAGTTCCAGTTTTCAAAAGCATATGCAGGTGCATCTTTCACAGTCACAGGCGCATAGTTATCAACGAAATACCCGTCAGTCCATGTATTAAATGCGGATTCATTATCAGGTTTTACAGCTCCCTCTGCAAAAGAAGTCGCTTTTTTGAAGTAGTTTGAGAATGGATTGGCATTTATTACACGGAACGATTTCAATTCAAACTTGCTTTCAACTGGAGTTGTAGAAAGTGTTACTTTACCTACCAGACGAGCAATTGAAACCGTAACTGGTGTAGTTGAAGGAGTATTATCTGGATTTGGAACCAATTTAAGGACATCACCAGTAGATTGATTCAGGTATTTCCCAGTCATGATAAATGGACTTTCCGGAGCAATTTCTTGTTTTGAAGTAAACGCTTTATTAAAAACACTATCTTGGGTACCTAATGTTAGTTTTCCAAAAAGTGCAGCATCATTCGCTACAACGTAAAGATATTTCTCACCATTCAAACAAGTCAGTTGATATTGCTTACCTAAGGCAATATCCGCCCCTGTAAACGCATATTTTTTTTCAAGAGAACCACTTTTTTTAAAAATGTAGAAGGCCAAGTGATCAATTTTACTCTCCTCTGTAGTGCCAACCTCAGTACCAGCCTTAGTCTGAGCATTCTGAAGAGTCACATTAATGTACGAATTTCCACTCTCTGGAGTCGGTTCAGCCAACTCTGTGTTCGAACATGCTGCAAATACAAGCAACATTAAACAAAGACATAAATTTTTCATTTTGATAATATTTATACAGTTAGAAATATAGAAAACGACTTGAAAAAAATCAACACCTATATAATTAAAATCAGATATTTATCACTATCTATACGCATAAAAATAGACCTCTTTTGTATGTTCCCTTCAAGCATATTACAAAAGTCGCCAATCTATTGAAGTGTTTCTTTTCATAATCGAGAAAGTTCACACAGGAAGCTGTTATTTATATAAGACACCACTGCTTGTATAAAATAAACAATAGCAATCTTACACTTCACAACAAATTCATACACAAAATTGTTTGCAAAACTACAAATATCCTAAACAATAACTCCATTTATTGGCTTTATTTTATCACATATTACGAAAAAAATATAACAAAAATACCATACTAATGAAAATTATCATACTCAATCATATACCAATGAAATAATTCGAGAAAGTTCACACAGGAAGCTG
>JBOFXU010000043.1:0-2448 GCA_051654305.1 Bacteroidales bacterium
CAAAGAAGCCATTACCTCTTTGATCTTAGCGTCTGCTTTCGCATTTACAGCATCGTATTCTTCGCGTGTAGGAAGAATTCCTGCCACCTCGATATAGAATTTGATTTTTGGCTCTGTTCCCGAAGGACGGATAGATACTTTTGTTCCATCCTCTGTGAAGTACTGAAGTACGTCAGATGTTGTCGGCATATCCAATGTGAACACCTCATTCTCGATCAGATCAAGACCTTTCAAAGTAGAGAAATCTTTAACTGTGATCACTTTTGAACCAGCAACTTCTTTCATTGGATTTTCGCGGAAGTTTTTCATCATTTTCTGAATCTCTTCAGCTCCTGATTTCCCTTTCTTCACAACAGAAATACCTTTTTCTTTGCGGAAACCATACTCCAGATAAATATCCTGGATCATTTCGAACATTGTTTTGCCGTTATCTTTTGCCCAGGCAGCAATTTCAGCCATCAATGCACAAGAAGAAACCGCATCTTTGTCACGAGCATAATCTTCAGGAAGGAATCCGAAACTCTCTTCTCCTCCACCGATGTAATGCTTCTTACCTTCGTTCTCACGAATAACAGCAGCAATCCATTTGAACCCGGTATAGCAGTCGTACATTTCAATATGGTTACGCTCAGCAATCGTTTTGATCAGTTCAGTCGTAACGATTGTTTTCACAATATATTCGTTTCCTGTTAGTCTATCCAACTCTTTGTAACGTTGCATCAGATACTTAAGGAAAATCAACGTGATCTGATTTCCGTTAACCAGGATAAACTCATTTTTATCATCACGGATAGCAACCCCTACACGGTCAGCGTCAGGGTCTGAAGCCATCACGAAATCTGCTCCTGTTGCAATCGCTTTTTGAATCGCCATATTCAATGCAGCAGGTTCTTCCGGATTTGGAGAGGCAACCGTTGGGAAATCTCCGCTTGGCACATCCTGCTCAGGCACATTGATGATATTCTCGAATCCATAACTTCTCAAAGCTGCTGGAATCAATTTCACCCCTGTTCCGTGAATTGGAGTATAAACGATTTTCATATCCTTCTGGCGTGCAATAGCATCCGGAGAGAGTGACAAAGTTTTGGCAGCTGCAAGGAATGCATTGTCAATATCTTCGCCTATGATTTCGATAAGCTCTTTATTTCCTGTAAACAGAATTTCTTTTGGATTGCGGATTTTATTCACCTCAGCAATCGTATTTTTATCGTGAGGAGCGATCATCTGAGCACCATCATTCCAGTATGCTTTGTACCCGTTGTATTCTTTCGGATTGTGCGATGCGGTAATGATTACCCCACTCTGACAACCAAAATGACGGATAGCAAATGAGATCTCCGGTGTTGGTCTCATAGCATCAAACAAGTATACCTTGATGCCATTTGCCGAGAAGATATTTGCGACTGTTTCTGCAAACAAGCGACTGTTGTTACGTACATCGTGACCAACGACAACGCTGATTTGTGGAAGATCAGTAAACTCTTTTTTCAAGTAATTTGCCAATCCCTGTGTAGCAGCACCCACAGTATATATGTTCATTCTGTTAGACCCTACACCCATGATACCGCGAAGACCGCCTGTACCAAATTCGAGGTCTTTATAGAAAGACTCAATCAATTCTGTTTTATCTTCATTTTCCACCAGACGTTGCAGTTCTTTAAGAGTTGCTTCGTCATAAGCCTCACCCATCCATAGCTGAGCTTTTGAAGACACTTCTTTCATTAAAGCTTCATTATTCATAGAAGATTTTTTTTTGGTTTTTAAATTAAGCTTTGACGCAAAAATACAATTTAAAACGACACTTTAAGTCTGTCTCCTGTTTCTTTTACAATATTTTTGTAAAATTCTTCAGAATATCCTGCAGACTTTGGTTTAGCCGGTAACCCATGTCCGTTTTCTATAAACTGGCCGTCTTTTTCTTGTTTAATATTACCATCGATAAATTTCACCAATAAAAACTCACCAAACTTTTTCCAGGTACGTGTTGCCTGTTCTGCCTGCATATCGCTGTAATCTGTCAGGTATGCAATCGCATCAGCTGGATTTTTCTCATACAACTCTACGGCTGCTTTGTCAACAGCTGGCTGCATTTGTACAAAATTCGTTTCAAGTTTCGACTGCAATGTCTGCAAATGCGGATACATCAAATTCCACTTGTCGTAAACCATATTTGAAACCCAGTTGTAAATCCAGAAAGAAGAGGTCCATGAAAATTCAAGCATACTTCCGTTACCTTCACGGTAGCATTCCGGAACTTTTGTTACAGAACAATACATTGGAGTGTAAACACACTGCGCAGCATCGTCCGTACCGAACCAAAGTACACCTCCCACAGGGTTAGGCAACCAGCTTCTCATTTGAGAAACAAATGTAAAGCCAGTTTGTTGAGTCGCAATGGCACGTTCGTTAAAATAATCTTGTCCATCTACCTTATAAGTCATAGGTCTC
>JBOFXU010000044.1:0-2274 GCA_051654305.1 Bacteroidales bacterium
AACCGGTGTTCCCTCTATCAGGTCAATTGGCATCCCACTACTATTTATCTCATTGTATGTTATATAGCAAATAAGATCTTTATCGGGCTTAGGAGCTTGATACATATGATCAATAATCTCTTCATGAGAAAGCGTACGACTCCACAATGACGTTTGATCAAAGGCTCCGCGGAATTGATTGTCTGTACTTGAGTTCTTTCCGATATACAATCCTGCTAATACCCTCGTCGGGTTTAGTTCCTTGTTCAAGCGGAAAGATTTCCCATTCAAATAATAAGTCACACCGGTTGGATCGGCAGCCAAAGCCACATGCACCCACTCCCCGATCATCTCACGAGTAACAAAAAGACCTGTCGGAGTACTCCAGCTCCAGGACTCTTCATTCCAATGGCAACGAAGCTCTCCACGCTCCAATTGTATTCCCATAGTTTTACCACCACCACGGAACAGCAATAGAGGACGCATTCCTTGCAGCATTATTTCAGAGTCGATACGTACCCATGTTGCCATGGTAATAGTATTTGAATTATCAATACGAGAGAAGCGTTGCGGATTTCCAACAAGAGCACTTCCTAATTTAAGATCAAGGTGCGAATGATTCGAACGAGGATAGATACAGTTCTGAAGATTCAACTGGTAAGGAATCACTTTATCGTCCTCTCCACGCAGCATTATTTTGGTGATATCACCAAAATTGCCTATCCAAGTTTTGGGGAACTTCAATGTCGTTTTAGCTTGTCCTTTCACAAAATATAATGGGGAGATAAACTCTCCTCCTTCTGCATCGGCCTTAAGGCTATAAGCCCGCAATGGTTCCTCCATACCGTTCACCAACGTAGCATTGATATTTAATGTCAGAGAATCTGCAGAATACACCTTATGATTTATACCATTGCTTTGGTCTACTGTAAGTCTAATCGCAGAACTTAACTCAACCATCACGAACATGCGACGATTTATGTCGGCTATCGGAAGTGTAAATACATATTCACCTGATACAGAATCAACACAATAAGTAGTAGCTTCCTGCCAATATGGTGAAACACAATCTCTTTCTGAAGTAAATATCTGCCCATCAAGCATTGAGTCTGCTTTTGGTATGCGAAATGTTATACTATCCGAATTCTCGAATGTATCGAAACACTCAAAGTAAAATACGCCCTGTTTTACCTGATGATATTTAGGATTCAGATTTGCCTTAAATACAAGCGTATCAGATATACTTTTTGCGAGGAGCATTGATTTTTCGGCACTTTTATTCAAAGAAACAAATGCCATTGTATCCTGAACATCTCCAAAAGGACGCACATCAGAACCGGCATCCCCAGCAACTACAGTATTAAATGCTAAAGGCAGCGGATTCGTCTCAAATGAGGCTTCTGCCATAATCCGTGGTTTAACGTCTGCCTGACTGAAAGACTCGCGAAGTGAAGACAACTGAGGAGTATTAAAATCATGCATAAAATAGAGTCTATCTTCTCGAATTTTTGCTTTTCCATACATTAGACGACGTATTTCTTCAGAATCCATACGTTTACCAAAAATCCGAAGCTGGTCCACCGATCCTTCCATTGGATACATTTCATATCCGTCAGCAAAGAGTGATAGATAAACAGCATTATTCAGATCATACTCAGGTAAGATCCGGGATGAAGAAACACGTTTCTGACCATTTACATAGATCTCAATAATACTATCCTGTTTCTGGGTTACAGCTACGTGAGTCCATTCATTCAAAGCCATCGGTCCAGCATTCAGGTTATCATCCTGTTTAATCGAGACCTCGTTATTTGGCTGCGGGAAGATATGATCCGGGGAATAGGTGAAGACCAAGTTCCCAAAATTATAACGTAGTAAGAACCCTTTTGCAGCAGCATAATTCATCTGTCTGTTTGCCAGAATGACACCTTCAGTTTCAGCTTTTACCCAAAAATCAATCGTAAACTCTTTTCTGAATAAATCAACATAGCCTAAATCCAAACGACCTTTCCCATTGGACGAGATAGCATATTTAGCAGAGCTATCAATATCTTCTCGAGTCGATTCTGTTATTATAAAAGAAGCTGATTGCGTTTGAATATCTGGCGACTCAATCATATTAATCGTCAGCTTCACCTCATCTCCCACATTCAATTGATCCCCAAAGAAGAATCTGTTTTTTTGTTCGATTTGCTCCACTCCATTTACGTACCAACGATAAGTATAGACTTCAGGAATTGTCCATTTAGTCTCAATCCCGATCGTCCTACGCCCCTCAACATGGCTCATTTCCTT
>JBOFXU010000045.1:0-4704 GCA_051654305.1 Bacteroidales bacterium
TCAGCTGAGGTAATTCGCCCTGGCGTGAAACGGGGCTTTCGATGATCTGACGAAGCGTCTGAATTCCGTAGAATGCCCCTTTGTCGTCGAAACCGGTGATTTCTATGCCTTTGTCGCTGATGACAAGGGAGTATGCACCAGAGGTGAGTTTCAGTCCTTTTTTTGCAGCAATCTTAGCGCCGAAGTTTATTGTAACGGGAGTTCCTTTCTGTGTAAGCGACAGAAAAGAGAAGTCGTTCCCGAATGCTTTTTGTTTATCTTTTAGGGTAAATCCTCCGGCAACATTGAGTGTTTTGCCCGGCATGAGATTTACGGCATGAGGTTGAGGATTAATGATTAGACCCTTGTGGTCGATCTTAGAACCGGGTACCTGGTTTACATCTTGTGATTCGGAACGCTGAGCGCTCAGGTCAAATTCTGCATTCTGAGCGCAAAGGGTGCCACAGGAGAGTCCCAGTGCGGTGAGCAGAGAGACTATGGTTTTTGCTTTCTTCATAATATATTGAAATTTAGTGTGTGTTCTGTCATCTGTTTCGAAAGATGTGGTTGTAAATTGCGGAGCAATATAGTAAAAAAAAAGCAAATATTACTTAGAGAAACACTTTTTGTGCAACCAGCGACGTACTCAATAAAGTAAGCATATCTGCAAAATTTGTTTTCCTGAATCAACTGGTGTTTTTTAGGGAAATGGCATAGCGTAACATATTTCTCGAGAAGCTCAATAGTTTCAGGAGAAATGTGAAGCAACGATTTCATGAGTTGAATTGTAGTTGTCATAAGAGTAACGATTGTATATGTTAGAAGTGAATTTTCCACAAGTACACTTCATGAGGTGGATATTGAAATTTCTATATATCTGTTGGAAAAAGAGGGCAAGATATAAAAAAACAGTAAAAGGCGAAAGAGAGTCCATTTGTGCGAAATAAATACCTTAAATTCGTATATTCAACTGTTATCGTTTACTTGTAATTGTGTACATTATTACTTGTTAGTAATAGTATTCTGATTTTGTGTTTTATTCTATAAAATTAAGAAGGTATGATTCAGGGGAATAGCATAGGTTATTGTATCTTTGGAGCCTAAATTTTACAAAATACTCCGAGGGTTCTTATCGAGATGAAAGTTTATTCGGAGGAAGTATTTAAAATTAGTAGCATGATAAAGAGAAAGTTGATTGGAGTTAGTTTGGCGATTGCTCTGTTTTCAGTGAGTAGTTGTTCTCAGGATAAAATGCAAGCTGAGAAAAATTACGCTGAACTGGTTAATCCATTTATTGGGACAGATTTTACAGGGAATACCTATCCTGGAGCAAGTGCGCCTTTTGGTATGGTTCAGTTAAGTCCGGATAACGGCAGGGGCGGTTGGGACCGTATAGCTGGCTATTTCTATCCAGATACGACCATTGCCGGTTTTAGCCATACTCATTTAACGGGGACAGGCGCAGGTGATTTGTACGATATTCTATTTATGCCGGTAACAAATCCTTACAAGCAAGCCAAAAGCGAGTTAGGGGTTTACTCTACATTTAGCCATGCGCAGGAAAGTGCACATGCCGGATACTACCAGGTCTATTTACAAGATTATGATATAAATGTAGAACTAACTGCAACGGCTCGTTGTGGTGTTCAGCAATATACCTTTCCGGAAGCTAATTCAAGTGTATTTGTGAACTTGAAAAAAGCAATGAACTGGGATAGAACAGAAGATTCGTTCATTGAAGTCGTGGACTCGGTGACGATTCGCGGGTATCGTTTCTCAAAAGGTTGGGCCGATAATCAGAAGTTGTTTTTCGTGACTCAGTTTTCCAGACCGTTCGAGTCGCATGATCTGAAGATAGATGACCTGAAAACAGGGAAAGCTTATGTGGCTAAATTTGATTTTACGACTAAGAAAGGCGAAACAGTAGTTGTGAAAACAGCGCTTTCAGCCGTAGATTATGAAGGAGCAATGGCTAACTTGAAGCAGGAAGCTTCGCATAATGATTTTGCGAAATACAAGGCGGATGCTGAATCAGCCTGGAATAAAGAGTTGAACAAGATACAGGCAACGTTTGAGGATAAAAATGACGAGGTAGTGTTCTACACCGGTCTTTATCACACGATGCTTGCACCAACATTATATAGTGATGTGGACGGCAGATACCGCGGAGCGGATCAGCAGATTCACCACGCAAAAGGCTGGGATAACTATTCGACGTTCTCGTTGTGGGATACTTATCGTGCGGCTCACCCATTATATACAATCATGCATCCTGAGCGCGTAAATGATATGACACAGTCGCTGTATGCGTTTGGGAAACAAAACGGCAGATTACCGGTTTGGAACTTTGCTGCTTGTGAAACGGATATGATGATCGGGTACCACTCGGCAGTCGTGTTGGCAGAAGCCTATCTGAAAGGAATAACTTCGCTTTCGGGTGACTCAATTCTTGATCTGTGTGTGCAGACGGCCAATATTGATTCATACAGAGGGTTAGGCGACTACAAAACGCTGGGCTATGTACCTTATGATAAGGAAGCAGAATCGTTGTCGAAAACAATTGAGTATGCTTACGACGATTATACGATTGCGAAACTGGCGAAAGCAATAGGAAAAGATAGCATTGCAGCGGTGTTTGATGCACGAGCAAAAAATTACCTGAACTTGTATAATGCAGAAGCACGTTTTTTCTTGCCGAAAGATGCAAAGGGAAAATGGATCGGAAATTTCAATCCTGAAGAGTACACAGAACATATCACTGAAAGTAATGCATGGCAATACTTCTGGGGTGCACAGCACAACCTACCGGTATATGTTGAGTTATTGGGTGGGAAAAAAGAGTTGGAGAGTAAACTGGACTCGATGTTCCAGGTAACTTCAGCTGCTGAAGATCTGCCGATTTTCAGTACAGGAATGATCGGGCAGTATGCGCAAGGAAATGAGCCGAGCCATCACGTAGCTTATATCTACAACTATACCGATTCTCCTTGGAAAGCGCAGGAGCTGACACACAAGATCATGAAGGAATTATACCGCAATACCCCTGATGGACTATGTGGAAATGAAGATTGCGGTCAGATGTCGGCATGGTACGTGTTCAATACCTTAGGATTTTATCCGGTTGACCCGGTTTCGGGAGTGTATGAGCTGACTTCTCCATTGGTAGACAGAGCAGATATTACATTGAAAGGCAACAAAAAATTGTCCGTTCGTACGAGCAGACAATCGCCAAACTCAATCTATATAGATAAAGTATTCTGGAACAATTCACCGGTAAATGACTATAAAGTCAGTCATGAAGCATTGATGCAGGGTGGTGAATTGCGTTTTGAACTGACAGATACGCCTAAACAGTAATCGGGAGGCTCTTTCTCCGATATGTCGGAGAAAGAGCTGTTTCGGTTTATATATATTTTTCTTTAAAATAGTTTTAGGGATACCACAAAAAAGGATTCTTATTTTTATGGGTAGAATAGATAACACTCATGCTGAGTGAAAGCGTTTTACGATAAAGAATATAGAATCGCGTTTGCACAGATTAGCAGGATAAAATGAGGAATTTATTATTTGTAGCAGCAGTCACATTGACCTCATGTTTTTTTGTTTCTTGTGAAGAGCAGAAACAACCGATCGACTACGTAGATGTATTTGTCGGTACAGGGGGACATGGACATACTTTTCCAGGAGCTACCGTGCCTCATGGCATGGTTCAGCTAAGTCCGGATACACGTATCTATGATTGGGATGCATGTAGCGGCTATCATTATTCGGATTCAACGATTAATGGTTTTTCCCATACACATCTTAGCGGAACAGGAGGTACTGATTACGGAGATATCCTGATCATGCCTTTTACAGGCGATCCTGATTTGAAACCCCACGACGGGAAATCACAACAATTGTCTTTTGCTTCGGCGTTTCAGCGAAAAAATGAAATAGCTACTCCGGGGTATTATTCGGTTTTACTCGACCGTTACAGTACGAAAGCAGAACTGACAACTGCTGATCGGGCAGGGTTTCACCGTTATACATTTCCGCAAGAGGAGAAGCAGGGTGTGATTGTTGATCTGGATTTTGCCATTCAGGGACAACACAGCACGAAAGTGAAGCTGGAGATTCTGAATGACCGGGAGATCCGCGGTTTTAAACAAACCAGCTGGTGGGCTTCCAAACAGAAGATCTATTTCCATCTGATCGCCTCGAAACCTTTTGACGCAACGCTGTATGAAAACGATACACTGACACAAAAACAGCGTATCGACTCAAAAAGCGGAAAAGCAATCCTTCGTATGAAGGAACAGGATGGCGAACCTTTATTGTTGAAGGTGGGAATTTCATGTGTGGATTACGAGGGGGCACGTCTGAATCTGAAAGAAGAGTTGGAGGATGCCTCGTTTGACCAGACTGTAGCGAATGCGAAAAATAAGTGGAGCAATTACCTCTCGGTGATCGAGGTGGAGGATAAAGATACGGATGAGCTTACAAACTTCTATACGTCTTTGTACCATACGGGAATTGCACCAAACGTATTCAGCGATGCTGACGGACGTTACCGTGGAATGAATGACAGTATTCTGACTACTCCGCTGGAAGATCCGGTGTACACGGTTTTCTCTCTGTGGGATACCTTCAGAGCTTATCATCCGTTGATGACGATTATTCGTCCGACACAAAACGAAGCTTATATCCGTTCGCTGATTAAGAAAGCACAGGAAGGTGGTGTTT
>JBOFXU010000046.1:0-2195 GCA_051654305.1 Bacteroidales bacterium
AACTAATAGTTGTTCTATTTCTCCTGAATGGAGGTTTAAGTATTTAAAATCAATGATTTCCTCGGATGGATTTGCTTTTACTTATTTTTTTAGAGATGTATAAATATTGTGTTGTAGTTGTTTTTGTGTAGATAAATAAAGTTTAATTCTGTTAATTGATTTTTGCTTATCCTTTTCTTTATTTATTTCTAAGTCAATAAAGCTGCTATGAAATACTATTTTGATAAATAGTAAGTTATGCTGTAATAGTTCTGATGTTGATTCTATCTTCCATGTGAAACAGACCTTCTACGTGTTTGTCTTTATTCTATTTTTATTGTAATATATCTAATCCTCTATTCTTCTCTCTGTTCTTGCTTTTTATAGCATATTGTTTCTATTTATGCTGTAATAATATTAATTAGTCGCTTTATTGCTATTTGTTTGATATATGTGTAAAATAAATATAGCAAAAAAGTATATAAAAATTTTGTTTATAAATTAAAACTGCTACATTTGCCAAAGGAATGCATAAGTATGTATTATTTTTAGTAGTTGATCTATTGAATCTGGTGTGAAAAACGAGTTCTCCGGAACTTTTATTAGGAATGTTGATTTTGTATAGTCTGATATATAAGCAATTTTTAATTAGCAGTGAATGAGTATAGGGAAATTGGTTGAAGAGAAAACTGCAGCTGATTCTTTGTATTTCGAATAGGATCCGGATGGATTAGACCTTTTTAATTTGATTTTTTTTAAAGAGTATATTATTTATAAGTTTAACAAGTAGATTGTTTTATGAGAAGATTGACATTTCTATTGTTTAGCCTTATCTTAGGCATTGGGCTTCTTCACGCCCAAACAAAGGTCTCAGGGACAGTATTATCAGCCGAGGATGGCCAGCCCGTAGTGGGTGCTGCTGTTATGGCCAAGGGTACAACTGTTGGTACAGTAACCGATTTTGACGGGAAATTTCATTTGAATGTTCCCGAGGGTGTAAAAATCTTGAAGTTTACGTATGTGGGTATGAATCCTCTTGAGGAAACGGTAAAACCAAACATGATTGTAAAAATGACTTCATCTTCGCAAGATTTGGATGAGGTTGTAGTTACTGCAATGGGTATGAAAAGAGATCGAAAGGCTCTGGGATATGCTGCGCAGGACTTAAAGTCAGATCAGTTAAATACTGAGGGTACTACCTCTTTGGCAAGTGCGATTCAAGGTAAATTGACAGGTGTAGACATTCGTCAGTCGTCAGGTATGCCTGGTGCATCAGCTCAGATTAATATTCGTGGTGCGCGTTCATTTTCGGGAAATAATCAGCCATTATATGTAGTAGATGGTATGCCAATTAGTTCTGAACCAGACTTCTCAACAGGGAATTCTGTGACAGGTGCTAATATTTCAGACCGCAGTATCGATATCAATCCCGAGGATATTGAAAGTATTAATGTGTTAAAAGGTCAGGCAGCTTCTGCATTGTATGGTATTCGTGCATCAAACGGTGTTATTGTTATTACAACAAAGCGTGGCTCGAAAAACTCTTCTAAGCCACAAATTTCAGTATCTACAAATATGAGTGCTGAGATGGTCTCTCGTAAATTTGAGCGTCAGAGCGTATATGCTCAGGGTAACAGTATTTCTACAGGATATAATCCAAGTTCATCTATGACTTGGGGTCCAAAAATCACAGATTTGCCTAATGATCCGAAATATGGAGGTAATCAGAACTCTGATCCTCAGTATAAAGGGATGTATTACAATCCTAAAATGAAAGATGCAGGATTAACCGGCTGGACAACTCCCCAGATTTATGATAATGTAAGCGATTTCTTGGGGACAGGTTTTACTGAAAATACAAACTTGTCTGTATCACAGACAAAAGATAAACTTGGATACTCTTTTGGGGTAAGTAATTCCTATCAGAGTGGTATTGTGCCTTCTACAGGGATGAATCGTTGGGGTGCTCGTGGATTAGTGGACTGGCAGTTGACAGATGAATTCAAAACCGGATTCTCTATCAATTACTCGAATGTCAATATTACCTCGGCTCCTGGTGCTAACTCAGGGATTATGAATGTGGTTTACTCAGCACCATCTGAATATAACTTAAAAGGTATACCTTATAACAGTCCTACCGATCCTACAAAACAAATTCTATTTCGTGCAACCAGTTTTAATAATCCTTACTGGTGGGCTGAAAATGATGAGTATCG
>JBOFXU010000047.1:0-2033 GCA_051654305.1 Bacteroidales bacterium
AAAGTTGCCGAAACCGGAATGTTGTGTTTCACCCCGTTGCGCCAGTCTTTTGCCAGATTCTTCTGGAAAAATTCGTGTTCTTTGGCTTGCAGCTCGTTTCGGACCTGCATGCTGTAGCTCAACGATACTTTCTCATACCAGCGTTCTTTCCCGATCGGATTCTTGCGTTTGAAGGGGTAGATCCGCGTCATATTAAAGTTAAGATCGGGCAATGTTACCGCCAGCATCGTATCCCTGGAGTTCTGGTTGATGTTGAATGAACTTGACAACGAGAACGGTGAGTTGGGAAACGTGTACGAAAAGTTGATCGTCGAACTTTTATTGTTGTCGGTATACTGCATAGGGTTATACTGACTGTTGAAGTTGTTGTGATCGAAACTATTCGTTGAGAAGTTCACACTGGAGGAGAACGTCATGTTCGGATTTACTTTCTGATCCTGGGTGTGTGTCCAGTTTACCCTGAACCCCTTGGATTTACTGTAATCCGGCAGCCCTTTATCTCCGAGAATCGTTACGAGGTAGTTGAGGTTGAAATTCCCCGAATACTTGTAACGCTTGGTATAATTGGACTGAGCATTTAATCCCCACGATCCTTTGGAGTAGATCTCTCCCGTAAGGGCAAGATCGATATAGTCACTCAGTGCAAAATAGTATCCCCCGTTGGAGAGATAGAATCCTTTCTGAGAGTCGTCCCCGAAGGTAGGAAAGATGATCCCTGAAGAGTAGGTTTTCGAGAACGGAAAGAACCCGAAAGGAACTGCTACCGGCAAGGGTACATCTTCGATGACCAAGTAAGCAGGTCCGGTGACAATGTTTTTGCCCGGTTTTACTTTCGCCTTGGTCAGATTCAGATAGAAGTGCGGATGATCGTGATGGTCGCAGGTGGTATATTTACATCCTGTCATGTACATCTCATCGTTGGGCATCTTCTTCGTTTGTCCACCGGTTACGTATCCTTCTCCCTGCTGAGTAACCACATTGGTGATATATCCTTTTTGAGTTTTAAAGTTATATCGCATGGTTTCGGACTCATATTGATCCTGTTCCTGCTTAAAGATGGGTTTTCCCGCAATTTTCCCTAATGAATCGGGTGTCCCTGTGGCATACACCAGACTGCTATCCATATTCATGCGAATAAAATTGGCATCCAGCTCAATTTTCTCGTAGGTCACTTTTCCTTCGCCATAAAGATACGCCTGATTTGTGCCGAAAAATATCAGTGAATCATTTGCCTGATAATTGACAATGCTGTTGAGTCCGGTGTCGGATTTTTTCTCTTTCAGGGTGGTATCTTTTGGAATCGTATCTTTTTTGAGTGAATCAATCTTCAGGGGAGACGGTCGTAAAGAATCTGGCACTTGTTGTTCAGGTAAGCGCGCATGGGGATTAGCCCACGTATGCATAGATACCTGGAACAGTGCCATAATTGGTAAGACATAAAACAAATATTTGTGTTTTTTATCCATGAACGCCTTTTAAAATCGAATGAGACGCAAAACTACAATATTCCCACTATAATTTTACTAAAATCGATTATAAAATCACAGGGAAACTGTATTGAGAACCATCCGGCATTGCATTTTATTTGTTTTTTACGAAAATTATTCCACTGTGATATAGCGCGAGATACTCTCTCCGTTCTGATCGACAACGACCAACCGATGACGTCCGGGACCGGTGCTGATTGCCATCTGATGGAAATCGCGGGTTTGTCCGAGAAATTGCTTGTCGAGGTGCCAGAAGAGGACGGCATTTTCGTGCTGATGGGCGATTTCGACCGATACTTTGCCCTCGGAGCCATCCAGCTGTTTAGGTAAAATGATGGCAGTATTGCCTGTCGGATAGATAAATTCCATCGGACGCTCGCTTCCCTGACTCAGGCATTTGGGGCTCACGGGGGGCAGTTGCCGGTAGTCGGGATGTTTGCTCTTGTAGTACCACTCCCAGGAAGGGGGCAGTACAAACCAGGATTTCTGAACGATCTCTTCTCCCGTGTTGCACTCGGCAAAGATGCGTGCACTTTCGTCGCGGTT
>JBOFXU010000048.1:0-5107 GCA_051654305.1 Bacteroidales bacterium
TCTCTCTTTGAACTTTCTATCGCGGTAGAACAATACAGGGACCATCTTACCAAGATTAGAAAGAGCAGTAACTAAAACTACATTTATAAGAATAGCTCCCCATCCCATATTTGGCAATGCCATAGAGATTATGCTTGAGCTGCTTGGTGCAATATCGCCAATAAATTGTGGCATGCTTGAGCCTACAAGGAACATAAACAGGTATGAAACGAAATTATGAACGTTAATCTCTTCTTTCGAAACGATGTGCTGCTCTTTCATGATCATACCGAAAATAAATGCCGGTAATAAAACTTCAATGTGAATACCTTCATCGACGCCAAACAGATGTTTCGTTAATGAGTAGATAACAGCAGTGATGCCATAAATTACAGCTCCATAACCAAGAATATGTTTCCAGGTCTGATTGATGTTTAATTTACCCATGTACTTCCATCCAATCCATAAAAGCAGAGTTACGACAAAAACGATGACAAACAACTGCCATTTGAAACCAACCATCATAATCTGGAGTGGGATCATCAGCAGAATTGTATCCAGGTCATCAAAAATAGCAAGGACCTGAATTTTTTTGTAGATCCACTGGTTTTTCAGGCCTGCAGCAGCAAGCATCGTGAATAAAATTCCGGCAGAAGTAGGTGCGGCAAACCGACTCAATAGCAAGTTCTCTTTCCAGGCTCCCCAGTTTGTCATATACTCGGAAGGGAGCAGAATCATGAAATACGCGCAGGTGAAAATCCACGGAAGAGCCGCAGTGGCCATGGCAATGAAATAATCTGCGGTGTATGATCCCATTTTTGTTTTATCTATCTTAAATTCTCTACCGACATTGATCATGATGAATGATAAACATACATAAAGCAGAGTGTCAACAAAAGGTTTGTACGATGACTGGTCTAGATAAAAGGGTAATGCTTGAGAAGAGACTAAGCCAAGGATTAAACACAAGGAAAAATAGATGACTTTTTTCATAAATAGTTGTGATTTTTGAATTATTGTGAATTAGTTGTATCAAAAATAAACAAAGCAAGCTATTTTGCAACTGATAATCACAAATATAATGGAAAAACAATATATATGCAAGTAAAGTTTTTTCTTTTGAATGTTTACACTACCAAAATAATCTTATATATTTGCGATACGAAAAAACTCAATCGAATTATTAACTAAAAAATAGTATATCGCATGGTGAAGCCTTATGTATTAGGTATTGACATCGGAGGAACGAATACCGTAATGGGTGTGGTTGATGCTCGTGGTACGATCATTTGTAGTGACTCAATTAAAACTCAAAAATATCTGATTATTGAAGAATACGTTGATGAGTTGTCTAAACATATCAACGGATTGATTCATGAGGTTGGTGGTGTAGACAAAATTAAAGGAATCGGTATTGGTGCGCCAAACGGTAACTTCTTCAATGGAACAATCGAATTTGCGCCTAACTTACCTTGGAAAGGTGTAATCCATTTAGCTAAGATGGTATCAGAGAAAGTAGGAGTACCTGTTTCATTGACAAATGATGCAAACGCTGCTGCTATCGGTGAGATGACTTATGGTGCCGCACGCGGGATGAAAGACTTTATCATGATCACTCTGGGTACAGGTGTGGGTAGTGGTATCGTTGCAAATGGTCAGATGATCCTTGGTCATGATAGTTTTGCAGGAGAGCTTGGTCACGTTATTGTACGTCGTGGAAACGGTCGTCTTTGCGGATGTGGCAGAACAGGTTGTCTTGAAGCTTACACTTCTGCAACAGGGGTAGCAAGAACAGCTCGCGAATTCCTTGAAATCAGAAATGAAGATTCATTGTTGCGTCAGATTCCTATCCAGGAAATCACATCGAAAGATGTATACGATGCTGCAATTAAAGGAGATAAAGTTGCTATGGAAATCTTTGAATACACAGGAAACATCCTGGGTGAAGCATTCGCTGATTTTGTAGCATTCTCAAGACCTGAAGCAATTGTATTATTCGGTGGTTTGGCACGTTCGGGAGAACTGATCATGAAGCCTATCCGCGAGAGCATGGAGCGCAATTTGCTTACAATCTACAAAAACAAAATCAGACTTCTGTTCTCTGAGCTAAAAGAAAGCGATGCTGCTGTATTAGGAGCAAGTGCTTTAGGCTGGGAAGCGAAGTAATTGAAATAAAAAAAGAGGCATTATTACGAATTTCGTTTTAATGCCTCTTTTTTTTTATCTTATACTCTTCTTAGTTCAACTACAATTCTCGGTATTTTATCAAATATTTTTCTGCATAATGTAGTTGTCTACGTCTATTCCAATATTTACTGTCTGGCGTTTTACAACTCCGAATCCAGCATTTTCAAAAAATGCTTTAGCTGTGATACTCACATCGGCAATTAGTTGAAACATATCGTTGCGTTGTGCAAATTTTTCGATTTTCTGAATTAGTATTTTTCCTAATCCCTCACCTTGGTGTGTTCTGTCTACGAAAAGATGACTCAAATATCCATCTTTGCGTAATGCAGCAAATCCAGTTAGTTCTCCTTGGAAGTAGGCTACAATGAAATACTGATTCTGAATCCGCTTCTCCCACAACTCATCGTTCATCCCACGTTTAATCCAAGCCTCAAGCTGAGCTGGGGTATAGTCGTTGTAATTGCTTTCCTTTATAGTTTTTGCAAAAAGATCGCGGATTTGGGGAATTTCATTCAGAGTTGCTATTTTAATTTCAAACATAGTAGTGAAGTGATTAATTGTCTGTTAGAACGTGTCAATTGCGAATATATATGAAATAATGCAAATATCCTATCAAAAAAGGAGGCTCAGTTGATTGTTTTATTCATATATAGTCTATGTGGTTTGACAATTTGATAATACTTGTCAGGTTTTGATTGAACAACTATTCAGATTTAAGAGCGCTTTGTGTTGTAATGCTTTCAAAATATCTTATTTTGTAACAAAATAAAAGATTGCTTTTTTACTTAAAATTTATTGGATTCTTCTGTTTGATTAGAATCATTCTTACCAAGTTTAATTCATCAAACGCATACCTTTGTATCATCAGAGCATTGTTCCTGTGAGGTTATTGTCACTGCCGGTAAGTGAATGTTATCTGTAAGATTAATAAAAACCCCTCTGTGAAATACGATGTTTCACAGAGGGGTTTTTATGATTAAGTTGTTCTGTTTTATAGGTTCAGAATAAATTTGTCTACGACATGAGCCACACCGTCTTCGTCGTTAGAAAGTGTTATGTATTGCGATACTTCTTTTACTTTCTGCTGGGCATTCTGCATGGCTACACCCAGTCCTGCAAACTCGATCATGGAAAGATCGTTAAACCCGTCACCACAGGCAATCATCTCTTCTTTACTCATGTTGAGGTGAGAAAGAAGTTTTTTTAGAGACTGAGCTTTATCGATGTTTTGAGGCATCAACTCCAGAAAGAAAGGTTCTGAACGATAGATGCTCATGGAGTGTCCATACTTGTACTGCATCTCTTTTTCGAGCACTTTGAGTTTGTTTTCATCGCCTACGATTAGGCATTTTGGAGTGTCGTGAGCAATTGTTTTAGTGAAGGACTCCACTTGTTTCACGTTCATTTTGTTCAGATGAGCTTCAAAAGCGACATATTTATCGTCTTTATTTTCAGTGATGATATCTTCGTTCAAATACGAGAGGATTGTTACATCGTTTTTGGTTGCATCGTTGTAGAGATGAGGGATAACATCACCTGAAATCTTAGCCTCGTGAATAATCTCCTTGGTTTCCCAGTTGATGATCGTGCCACCGTTGTAGGAAAGGATATATCCGCCGAAATCTGCTAATTTTAATTCCTCAGCCAGTGGTACGATACCATAGGTCGGACGTCCCGAAGCAAGGATGACTTTAATTCCCTTTTCCTGTGCAGCGAAAATAGATTTTTTATTTCTCTCTGAAATTTCTTTTTTAGAGTTGGTTAGTGTGCCGTCCAAATCTAAAACTAAGATTTTGTATTTGTTCATCTAAGTTAGGTATCTTCTTAATAATTAAGTGGATGTAAAGTTAGTATTTTCGTGCTTTCGCACAAAATATTCACTGGCTTATTTGATATTGATAGGTTTTATGTGAGGCGGTGTTTGTTTTGTAGAGCAAATAACTATAAATAAAAAAGGCTACCTGTTTCAGGTAGCCTTTTAGAGATTTTTATGGGGTGTCGCTTATTTTTTCAAAGAAGCAATACTCTCTTCAAGTGATTTGATTTTGCTTTCAGCATCGGATTGTTTTTTGCGCTCACCATCAACTACAGCCTGAGGTGCATTGCTTACAAAACGTTCGTTGCTAAGTTTTGCAGTAACTGATTTAAGGAAGCCCTGTAGGTACTTCAACTCTTCTTCCAGTTTTTTGATCTCCTCTTCTACATTCAGAAGTGAGCCCAGAGGTACAGCGTATTCTGTTGTGCCAACAAGGAAAGATACCGCACCAGCTTCTTTTTCTTCCGATTTGCTTAGAGCAGAAAGGTTACAAAGTTTTGTAATAACAGCGTTACACTCATCGTTGTGTGCACCAAGGATCTGAAGAGTCAACTCTTCTTTGTTCGGGATATTCTTCTGTAAACGAACGGTACGTACACCAGCAATAATTTCTTTTATCGCTTCGAAATCGCTAATGATTTTTGTATCATACGCTTTTGCTGCCGGTAGAAGCTCTACCATAAGGCTTTGACCTGGTTTACGCTCTGTGATTGCTTGCCACAATTCTTCCGTGATAAATGGCATGAATGGGTGAAGTAATCTCAATAAAGAATCAAAGAATCCAAGTGTAGCATCATATGTAGCACGGTCAATCGGCATTTGGTACCCAGGTTTAACCATTTCAAGATACCATGATGAAAACTCATCCCAGAATAGTTTGTAGATTTCCATCAATGCTTCCGAAATACGGTATTTATCGAAAGAATCATTTACGATATCAATCGTACGGCTAAGTAATGCATCAAACCATTTGATTGCCGAAGCAGCAGCTTCAGGCTGAGCAATAGTTTCGTCTACCTGCCATCCTTTTACCAGACGGAAAGCATTCCAGATTTTATTGTTGAAATTACGTCCTTGCTCACACAAAGAGTCGTCGAACAATACATCGTTACCTGCAGGAGCTGC
>JBOFXU010000049.1:0-1946 GCA_051654305.1 Bacteroidales bacterium
TCAGATTTCGGCAGAATCTCTTTATCAGGAGAGAGCAACAGCTCAGGAAACAATGAACTTTATCAAAGAAGATCTAAAAATTTCGGAGCAGAACTTTGGAACAAACGTAACCATGGGAACGGGTAAAGCAACCTGGTCAAAATATGCCACTCTGATGTTGAAAGCAGAGGTCTATTTGTGGACAGCAAAAGTTTCTACTGCAGATCTTCAGGCAAACCCTGCGGATGCGAACATCGCAAAGGATGCACTTAACGAAGTATATGGCCGATTTGAACTAATGGACTCTTTCACATCTGTTTTCTCAGAAAAAGGAAATAAAGAAGTGATTTTTGCATTGCGTTTTGACGATGGAGAGGCAACAAACTTTGCCAGCTCATTTACATATTCAAACAATGTATTCTTAGGACAGGTATATGGCCGTGATAATAAACTGATCGAAAGTGATACACTTTTGTTGAAGAATTCAGGAATCCTGCGTAACGAATACAAATGGGGCTTGTTTGCTTCGATGAATGAAAAAGATACACGTCGCGATGCGTCTTTCCTTGACTATTACGATAGCGAAGGAGCTCCTAAAGGATTGGCGTTCAAAAAATGTATTGGTATCCTTAACAATGAAGGAAACCGTGTATATCAGAACGACATCAATGTGTACAGATATGCCGATGTTCTGTTGATGTTAGCAGAAATCGAGAATATGAATGGCGGAGACATTTCTACTTATATGAATCAAGTTCGCGAGAGAGCATATGGTGCTAACTGGGATGAAACTCAGTTCGGATATGTAAACGGAACAAAAGATCAGAATGAGCTGGCGATTCTGTTCGAACGCGATAAAGAGTTTATCTGGGAAGGGAAACGTTGGTTTGACGTTGTTCGTATGAAAAACGGAGCAGGAGAGTCTTTGGTTTTCGATGCGAGAGTAAATTATGACGATGAAACTCCGATCCTTACAAAAGATCAATCACACATGATTCTTTGGCCTATTGATATCAATACGCTAAATAACGACCCTAAGCTGGTGAATAACCCAGGGTATTAATCATAAAAAAAAGAGGCTGGTTCTTACAGGAAGAACCAGCCTCTTTAGTTTCAAAGTATTGAGATGTTATTTCTCACAATCTCCCGAAAGCACTTTCCAAACACCAGCTGACAAAGCTGCTCCGATGAATGGAGCTACAATGAACAACCATAGTTGAGACATTGCTTCAGCACCAGCAAATAATGCAGGACCGAAACTACGAGCCGGGTTAACAGATGTTCCGGTAAGCGGAATACAAACGATGTGTACCAATACCAGGGTAAGACCAATCGCAAGACCTGCAAAGTTACCAGCACCTTTCTTCGCATCTGTCGTTCCAAGAACAACCAATACAAACACAAAAGTGAAAACAACCTCTGCAATAAATGCCTGCACCATCGTGCTATCGTTAAAAGCATTTGCTCCTGTTGCTGTTGAAGCACCATAAGCACCCGTTGATGTAAGTGCATAAATGATACCAGAACCAACAACCGCTCCGATAAACTGAGCCACCATGTAAGACAATGCTTCAGTGGTGTTCATACGTTTTGAAAGCCAAACCCCTAAAGTAATAGCTGGATTGATGTGGCAACCAGAGATACCTCCGATAGTGTAAGCCATTCCGATTACTGCCAGACCAAATGCAAATGCAACAGCCAATACCTGAGCAGTTCCTGCAGCACATCCAAAAAATACGGCTGATCCACAACCCATCAAAACAAGCGTCATTGTTCCGATCGCTTCCGCTAAAAATTTTCTCATCTTAGTAAATTTATTTTATAGTTTAGTTATATAGTGCCCCATACCGGGATTCTTTCAACGAATGCTGCTCACAGTGCCAGTTGCACGGGTGAACAGGGGTCGCAAATGTAGATTTTTTACATACACCTTCCAAGGTTACAGCCCGGTGAGAGCGAAGATTGTC
>JBOFXU010000050.1:0-1961 GCA_051654305.1 Bacteroidales bacterium
AATACATGACCAATGATCCGATCTACAAGCAAGATCCACTGGAGTATTTTGCATTATTAAATGATACACGTTCTCCGGGATATATCACGAAAGTGGCAGATCTTTATTATCAGAAGGCTTTAGGGAATCTCACTCAAAGTGATATCGATTCGCAGTTGAGTGTTTTGAGAAAACGCGATTATCGCGAGGAGTATATGGATCGATTTGCTAAATCGTCTTTCTCTCAGGATTACAACTTGTCTATCTCTCAGGGATCTGAATTTGCACAGACGTATTTCTCGGCTCGTTTCCAGGACAACCGTCCAAATAGTATCGATGCAACCAGCAATCGAGTTGCTATGAACCTGAATAACTCGTTTAATTTTGCGAAATGGGTGAAGCTGACTTCAGGTATTTCGATGAATATTGATAATTCAAAGAATAAAAACCTGAGTTACATCGGAGCCACTACATTCATGCCTTACGATCAGATTATCGGTGATGATGGCCAACGCGCTACTCTTTATCCGTTCAATATGTATCGCTCGCAGGAGATTGCTGAGAACGAAAGCTACCAGCAAATGGGGTACAATGTATATGATGATCTTGAATCGGGTTCATGGGCAAAAAATAAGGATATTTATCTTAAATTTTTGGCGAATGCAGAATTCAAAATCGTAAAAGATCTTACATTTGATCTACGTTTCCAATACGAACATATTACGGGTAAATCAGAGAACTACTCTTCAGCAGACTCTTATCAGATGCGTGAACTTGTAAATCGTTATACTTCAGTTTATAACAACGGGTATTACGATGAGGTGACGTATCATCTTCCTCAGGGAGGTAAACTATCCGAATCAGATAAGCAACTTCAGAATATGAACTTACGCGGGCAGTTCAACTACTCAAGCGTGTTCAACGAAAAGCATGCCTTCTCGGCACTTGCTGGTTTTGAGATGCGTGAAAATAAAATCCGCTATATCGCTCAGGATCGCTACGGATACGATGATCAGTTGCTTTCTTATCAATATGTTGACTGGGCTTCTCTTTCTAAAAACGGAGTGTTAGGATTGTTGTCTGATGTAACACAAAAACTTTCACCGGATATGGGTGTGGGTGAAGCTATTCACCGATATGTGTCAGGTTACTTCAATGCGGGTTATACGTATGACAGCCGTTACTCAGGAACTGTGAGTGTGCGTGTTGATCAGGCCGATTTGTTTGGTACAGATCCGAAATACCGTTATCGTCCTTTATGGTCGGTAGGTGCAAGTTGGAATGTAAACAACGAAGCATTTATGCAGCCTTATTCATGGGTGGATATGTTAAAACTTCGTTTCAGTTATGGTATTACAGGGAATGTTGATCAAAACTCTACGCCATTCCTTATTGGTAGCATGATGGTATCACCGGAAACTGGTGGAAGTATTACAGATGTATTCACTCCTCCGAATAAACTCTTGAGATGGGAGAAAACATCAACATTAAACTTTGGTCTTGATTTCGCAGCTATGAACAGACTTAACGGGTCTGTGGATGTGTACAAGCGTTATAGCTCAGACTTGCTTGCTCCGAAACGTTATGACCCTTCTATGGGATTCCCTCAGGGTCGTGTAAATAACGGTGCGATGTCTAACAAAGGGATTGAGCTTTCGGGTTCATATGACTGGATTAAGACAAGAGACTGGAAATTTACATCACAGCTAACGGCAGCATATAACAAAAATGAGATCGAGAAAATCGACTATGAACCAACGAATGCACTTGACCTTTTGGGCAATCCTAACGGATACTATCTGACAGGTACTTCAAGAGGAACCATGTATGCTTACAAATATGGCGGACTGAATGATGTGGGTGATCCGATCGTGTTCGACGAAAACGGAAATCCGATAAGTAATGATCCTGTTCGTAGTATCGATGCGGTTTATGCAGTCGGACAACTTACTCCGAAATGGCAGGGTATGCTTAACTTGTCT
>JBOFXU010000051.1:0-3657 GCA_051654305.1 Bacteroidales bacterium
CAATAGCAAAATCAGATCGGGTCATTTTGGCAGGTGATCACTTACAGCTCCCTCCTACTATTAAATGTATAGAAGCCGAAAGAGCCGGGCTTTCTGTGACGCTTATGCAGAAACTGATGCAAAGTAAAAACAACATTTCTACTCTACTGACCACTCAGTACAGGATGCATCAGGACATTATGGAGTTCTCTTCTTCCGTTTTTTATGATGGTAAACTAACAGCAGCCCCTGAGGTAAGATACAGGAGTATTTTATCGTGGGATACTCCCCTCGTTTGGATAGACACAAAAGGAGGCGATTATAAAGAAAGTACACTTAGCAAAGGAAAAAGTCTGATAAACCGAAGTGAAGCGGCACTTCTGATCTCTCAACTGACAAACTATGTAGAAAATATCGGTAAGGAAAGAATTATTCATGAGCAGATTGATTTTGGTATTATTTCACCTTACAAGGCACAAGCACACTACTTGCGTCATTTAATCAAAAAAAACTCATTCCTGAGATCTATCCGCAAACGAATATCTATCAATACCGTAGATGGGTTTCAGGGACAGGAAAGAGATGTTATCCTGATTAGTTTAGTACGTACAAACCAGAGCGGAAAAATTGGATTTTTATCTGATTTACGAAGATTAAATGTCGCTATTACCCGAGCTAAAATGAAATTATTTATTCTCGGAAATAGCGAGACACTCTGTAATAACAAATTCTTTAAATACTTTTACGAGTATATCGAAGATCGGGGGGAGATTATTGAGATAGATAATTCACCGAGTAAAGACGAATCGGCAATAGATAATTAATACAAGATCACAGAACGGTAAAAAAAAGTAGTATTTTTGTTGTGAACCTTTAATACCTGTTGAATCATGACTATAAACGACTTACTATACCACCTCTTCCAAACTCTTTACCTGATTTCCGCATTGGGAATGATCGGAATTCTGATTTCCGAAAACCGGAATCCGGTAAAGAGTCTGGCGTGGATACTTGTTATTCTTTTTTTACCATTCATCGGAATTATCATATATCTTTTTTTCGGTCAGGATTACACCCGACAACGAATGATTACTCGACGAGGTATGAAGCAGCTTTTTATTCGGTTACATGCAGGTGCCATAGGTGTACACACGGATGAATCAAAAGTTACTGAACGTTTTCAGGGTCTGGTAAAGTTATTAAATCACCACCAATACTCTCCTTTATATGATGGAAATAGCATCTCCCACTTCACCGATGGTGAAAGTAAAATGGAGAGTTTGCATGCTGATCTTGCAAAGGCAAAAAACTACATCTATGTAGAATATTACATCATAGAGGATGATGAAATAGGTAACAGATTCGCTGAAAGCTTAATTGAAAAAGCAAAAGAGGGTCTTAAAGTGAAATTCATCTATGATGATGTAGGTTGCTGGAAAGTACCCAGGAGCTTCTTTCAAAAAATGGAAAATGCCGGTATTGAACTGATTAGTTTTCTTCCTGTTAAATTCCAGTTACTAACCAGTAAGGTGAACTATCGGAATCACCGTAAAATGGTTATTATTGATGGAAGTGTTGCTTATATGGGAGGTATGAATATTGCCAACCGGTATGTACAAGGTATAGAAAACGGCATATGGAGAGATACTGATATTCGGATTGAAGGACCGGCTATTCTCGGACTTCAAAAGCAATTTTTAATTGACCGATATTTTTCGATAAAACAGATTCCTAATGGACCTTTTCATTACAATGTACCCCAGCAAAAAGGAGATACGTTAATCCAAATCGTGGGCGATGGTCCGTTCGGGAGCTTTCATCCCATTCATAGAGGATATATTAAAGCGATTTCTTGTGCACGTGACTACATCTACATACAATCTCCATATTTTTTACCGACGGAAAGTCTGCTAATAGCCCTGCAAACAGCTGCTCAATCAGGCGTTGATGTACGGATTATGCTTCCACGAAAGGGCGATGTTATATTAGCACATCATGCATCACGCTCCTACATCCGGGAAGTTTTGCAGGCTGGCATCAAAGTTTACTTCTATAATCCAGGATTTTTACATGCAAAAATGATGATCATTGATGATTATCTTTCTGTGGTAGGATCTGCAAATATCGATTTTAGGAGCTTTGAGCATAACTTTGAGCTTTCTGCCTTTATTTATGACAATCAGGAAACTAAGATATTAAAAAACATCTTTTTGAATGACCAAAAGGAGTGTAAGAAGATCACATTAAACCTGTGGAATAAGTATCCGCTAAAGAAACGTTTTTTCAACTCGCTATTGAGACTCCTGAGTCCATTACTATAGCTTTAAAGAGAGCGAATCACGATATGTAACTTCGTGGTTCGCTCTCTTTAAATATTCCAGCAGAAGAAGAAGTATTTATTATTACGTAAATAAAAAAAGGGCATCCCCGCAGGAATGCCCTTTCGCGTTATTTGAATACATCAAATAAAGCAATAGAAACCTTGAAATTCTATTTGGCTTGTTCTACTATTACTACACGGTTCCAAGTTCCTTTACTGAATGGTTGTACACCTGAACCATCCCATGAAACTTTCAATTGTGAAGGATTAACTCCAAACTCATTCGCTAAAACTTTAGCTACAGCATTTGCACGTTTTTCTGACAAAACCATGTTATACTCAGGAGTACCTGTATCTTTGTCTGCATAACCTACAACTGTATAAACTTTATCTGGATTTTTCTTCATCATTTCAGCAGCATTGGACAACGCAAGTTTTTGGTCCGGACGAACTACTGACTTGTTGATTGGGAACAATACTGAAGTAAATGGAAGCATACCTGATTCAATCACTTGCTCAACTACTGGAGATTTTTCAGCTTTACATGCAGCCAATGCTGAAGCTAACTGACTATTTTGCTCTTCACATGCAGATAACTGACCTCTCAACTGATTTGCCTGATCATTGATCATCGCAAGTTTCACAGGACACATCGCATCGTAAGCTTTGAAATCTCTTTGTTTAAATTTATAGGTAATACCGAGGGTTGCTCCTAAAACGGCATCATTCACTTTGCCTCCAACTATACCGTTGAAATTATCTGGGAATACGGTTGACTGCAACTCTAAGTTAATATCTATTGCATTGGAAACACGGAAACGGTTGATAAGACCTGCATGTGCTGTTACGCCCTGATAATCACCTTCACCTATTGCTACCCCCATACCAAAATAAGGGATCAAACTATAAACGCGTTTTGGTTTATATGTACCAAACATCGACATAAGATCAAACATTACATCTCCGTGAGGATTAATATAGTTCCATTTCTGTACATGAAGACCATCTACTACATCACCTGACAAATAAGGGTCTGACTTGAGTCCGAAATTTTTCATTTCCCAGCCATTCGCTTTTAATCTAAATCCCCATCCCGGAGCAACCCATTTACCAAATTCTATCGAAGCCTGGGGAGCAATACGATCTTTAAAATTAGCATCTATTGAATATTCTCCATAGTATACCTGTGCTCCACCACCAATACCAATAAACCAGTTATCCCAAAATCCATTGGTTACAAAACCAGTTTTTTCCTTAACATTCATCCCATCCTGTGCATTTGCAGGACTTGCTATAGTAAATAGTAACCCTGTGGCTAATATTCCAGTGAACAACTTTTTCATAATCTTTTAATGTTT
>JBOFXU010000052.1:0-2600 GCA_051654305.1 Bacteroidales bacterium
TAAGATCGGGGATGGATCAGTAGGCACAAGTCTTGGTATGATGTCAGATGGTTTTGATAAGACCCCTATTCAGTCAGGCTCTGTAGAAGTTGCTAAAGTCGGTGATGATATTAAAATCGGTGCAGTAGTCGTACTTCAAGATAGCAGCCGCCTTGTTACCTATTACAGTGTAAACCCCGAAACATTCCATTATTTCAATTATGCCTATGGTAGTACGATCGGAAGAGATTTGAGAATCGAAACCTATGATCAGGCTTATATAAAAAATGAAGGAGATTTATTTTTCGAAGGGAAGCGTTACTGGGATTTAAATATTGCTCAGAAAAATATCCAATTTAAATATGTCGGAGTTCATGAAGGTGTCGGAGAGTGGTTGTGTCTGACTTTAATCACACCTCTTGAGGCGACCTCTCCGGTCGGTACCTACGACTTTGTTATGGATGACCGCAATCTGATTGACTATACTGCTTTAGGAGGATACCGTTCAACGATGATGGGCGGAATAGGATTCCACTCGTGGTGGAGATCTCAGGTTGGGCCGAATCAATTTGTCGAAGAGAGTCCATTTGTTGCTGGTAAAGTTGAGGTGAAGAAAAATACTGACGGAACCTACACCGTTGAGGTCCTGGCTGTGGACGATGCTCTTCCCGAAAATAATACACTCATTGTTAAATATACAGGTGAATTAGAAATCTATGACCCCGAACAAACAGGAGATTATACGATTGCAAGTGCTGATTTCTACGGACCGTTCCAGTTTGACTCTCCTAATATGAACTGGTTTATCGGTTTGGGAGATAAGAAATATGCAGAATCTCGGGGTGGAAATGGAGAAGCCTGGGTGTTTGACCTCATGGCCAGACCGGATCAGAAGTTTACCAATGGAGCCCCCCATGGTGTGTATGTCATAGGCGAGAATACAAACTATGCCCCGGGAACAATCCATATGGCATATCATCGTATTTATAAAAACTATGAAATGACAGAGCAGCTCAAATTAGTGAGCGGACAGATCGAAATAATAAGTTTGCCTGATGGCCGCGATAAGGTTGTTGTCAATGCCGTTGATATAAATGGGAATGAATGTAAAGGCGAATATATCGGAATTATGCCGATAAACTCCCTTGCATATCCTCCATATACAGACCGTGTCTTGAAAAGTGAAGGTGCTAAGATGGTGGCCAACTTTTACGGCCGCAATTACGCACCGACCAATGAGTCACCGCAAAAAATGGGTTGGGATCTCGTCTTTGAGGATAAAGACTTCTATGACACAAGAGGTGAAAATGGTCTGAATATCGTGCTGGAATTGCGCACAAAATTATCTACAAAATATGCTGATGGATTACCCGTAGGAATATATCCGGTGTATGAACCAACGCAAAATGGGGTTGAAGAAGGAATTTATAATGGCGGTTATACGTTCTATACCGTAGCCTATGAAACGGCACAACGTAAAGTCAAAATAACGGGAGGATTTATCACTATCTCGAAAGAGAATGGAAAGACTGTTGTTGATCTTGATCTGGAAACAGCCAATGAACACGTGCGCTATACCGTAACTGGCAGATACGATAACGAAATTGTATATCAGGATTACTCCGGAGCTCCAGGGCCGCCGATGAATAAAGTTCGTCAGGAGAGAAATGCCAAGAAGGATCAGGCTGATAAAAAGGATCTTCTGTTTAAAAAATAATTAAGAAACTAATCATAATTCCATTTGGGGTAAAGTTTTAACTCTAATCGTAAATTGATGAAAAATACACTTAAATACTCGTTACTGGCTTCAAGTCTGTTTATTGCATCTTGTGAGTCTACTCATGATTTACTTCTACCTGACACGAATGAGGAAATCTCCTCCGAACCGTCTGTTAACTATGAGAAAGGCATCTTTCGCATAAAGTTAAATGAATCATTCTGCAATAACCTTCCTCAGAACGAGGAGGAGAGCGCAGCGATTGTTACCCGAATGTTATCGACAGAACTGCCTGCAAACGGAGTAGAGTCCGTAAGACGACTATATCCTAATGCTGGGAAATTCGAAAAACGTACCAGAGAAATGGGAATGCATCTCTGGTATGTGGTCCGTTTTGATAAAGAGATTCCGGCAACAAAAATGTCTGAATCCTTTATTCGAAGTAAGGAGGTTCTCAAAATAGAGAAAGTTCCTGTTGTTAAGCACTATCAATCAACTGTTGTCCCCGATCTGAAAGTTACCCTCGGTCAGCTTGCACCCAAAGCTCCTCGTCAGGGACAGGTGTTTAATGACCCTTTACTGGCTGAACAGTGGCACTACCGCAATGATGGTACTAAAACAAATTACTTACCCAATGCCGATGTGAATGTCTACCCTGTCTGGGAGAAGAATCTTGTCGGAAATCCCGAAGTTGTTGTTTGTGTTGTCGATGGCGGGGTAGATTATCGCCACGAAGATCTATACGAAAATATGTACATCAACGAGCAGGAGCAAAATGGTACTCCCGGTATCGACGATGACGGGAATGGATATGTCGATGATATTTACGGGTATAATTTCGTAAACAATTCAGGAACAATCATTCCTCATGACCATGGAACACACGTAGCTGGTGTCATTGCTG
>JBOFXU010000053.1:0-3396 GCA_051654305.1 Bacteroidales bacterium
AGCATCTGATGCTGCCATTTTATTGAGTAACGCTGCTAAATACTCTGGATAAATTCCATTTGCTTCCGTTTTGCCCTGATTTGCCAGCTTTTCGAGGTGCTTCTCTTCAGACCTGTATAATGCTGTATTGTGTTTGGCAAAAACATCATCCGATTTTTCATCAACACGAGGTAACAGCTCCCTTATTGTATCTTTTATATCGCCTACAACTCCATAGGTTATACTATGTCTGCGTCCCAGATGTTCTCCTTTCAAATCAATCTGTATAATCTTTGTTTCGTCGGGATAAAACTTAGAAAATGCAAAATCAGTCCCCAGCATTATCAACAGATCGCATTCATCAAAAGCCTGCAGACAGGACTGATCTCCAAGTAGGCCTGTCATACCTACCGGATATGGATTATCGTAATCGAGTCCCTCCTTACCACGGTAGGTCCACCCAACCGAAGCTTTTAATTTTCGGGAAAGAGCCATCACTTCATCATGAGCCCCAATACAACCTGCACCACCATAAATAAGGATATGGTGAGCGTTATTGATCATTTCACACACATGTGCGATCTCCTCTTCGGAAGGAATAATCACCGGACGAGTATATCGAGGCGTAAAACGGATTGTTTCAAACTCAATCTCGTCAAAGAAAATATTCTCAGGAATAATCAGCACAGAGACACCTTTTTTAGCAACGGCAGTTTGCATCGCCTGTGCCAGCATATTTTCAATCTGAGAGGCATGCTCGACGCACTCACAGAAATAGCTGCATGTCTCAAAACCGGACTTCAGTGTTGCATCGAAGCTCGGATAACGTACCACCTGATGCTGTGACCGCTGTGAGAGAATCAGCAGAACCGGTGACCCATTGCGATGGGCATCATAGATAGAATTCAGAAAATGGACAGAACCAGCATTACTTGAACCACAGCAAACAGCCAACTTCCGGCTCATCGCGGCATCTGCTCCGGCAGCAAATCCGGCGGACTCTTCATTCCGGGTCTGAACAAAACGGATCGAAGTGCCAGCCACCGATGAAACCAGTGCATTTATTCCTCCTCCGACAAGACCATATATTCGCTCTACCCCTGCATACTGAAGGGTTTGTGTAATTATATCAGATACTCTGGTAAGCATGGCTAAAGATTATTTTTGATGAGACCATTATGTAAATTGGTGATTGATGCTACTTTTACATCAAGAAATGCAGGCTGATCCTGGTCCAGCCAACGGTCAATCGCCGACTCCAGTTCACTGGCATGTGTTACATGGTAGGCTGCAAAGCCTATGGCTGTAGCTATCGCAGCAAAATCCACTTTGCGAAGATCTATGTTTGCAGGGAGCAGCTTTTGCTGATAGAACTCAAGGCCGGTAAAATCGAGCTTACCATTATTCAACAATACAATTTTAACTGGAAGTTTAAGCTGTACAGCAGTTATCAGGTCACCCAACAAAGAGGATAATCCACCATCGCCACACAAAGCAATCACCTGTTTATGGGAATAGGCTGCCTTTACCCCCAATGCCGTTGGCAGTGCATTCCCCATTGACCCCCAGCGTCCCGAATGAAAGAACATTCGGGATTCACCGGCATGAATGTGCCTTTGCATCAGCACCAGAGCACTACCCGTATCCGCACAGAATGCGGCATCCCACGAGCACCTTCGATCCAACAGGTTGAAAAGATACTCAGAATATATTTCATTTGCTGATGTAACCTTCTTGTGGTATAATTCTTCGTATTGTCTGATCTTATTTTCATACGGAATCATCACTTCCTCTATGTAACACATACTCTTCTGCTCATTGATCAGAGGTAAGACAAGAGCCAGTGTATCTTTGATGTTTCCTTCAAAAGCAAAATCCACATAATGATTTACCCCCAGAGATTGCGGATCTGCATCTATCTGAAGTACCTTTCCTGAAATTTTATAATCATCACTATTGTACTGTGAGCCCAACTGGAGTAACAGGTCACAACTTCTGAGAGTCTCATTTACCGAATTAGTTCCGTAAGTACCAATAAGTCCTACGGCATAGGGATTGTCATATTCTGCATATTGCTTGCCGTAATATGTCCAGGCAACTGCTGCCTTTCTGAGTTCAGAGAGACGCATCACCTCATCATGAGCATCCTTACAGCCTTCCCCTGCAATGATAGCCAGACGGCTACTCGCATTGATTAGCTCTGCAATCCGAAACAGGTCATCCTGAGCAGGCGTAATACGAGGAGAAGTGTAAAAGGGCTTATATTGAGTGTAGTCGCCCCCATCAAATATTCGTGCTGTGATATCACCAGGCACAATGAGTACAGCAACACCTCTTTTACTTATGGCATGTTGAATCGCTGATGCCATAAGCCTTGGAAGCTGTAAGGAAGTATGAACGTATTCGCAAAACACACTACAACCGGAAAATATCTTTTTAGGCTGAATCTCATGAACATATTCGAAACCTGCTTCATCACGCTGAATATCCGTAACCAGACAAATCACCGGAGCTCGGTTAGCATTCGCATCATACAGCCCATTCAATAAATGTAACGATCCCGGACCACACGAACCTATGCAGGCTGAGAGCCGACCCGTAGCATTTGCTTCAGCTCCGGCTGCAAAAGCAGCAGTTTCCTGATGTCTGACATGCATAAACGCAATTTGACTCTTATCTATAGCTGATGTGACATGATTGGCTGTATCTCCCGTTATCCCCCAAATATGCCTGATTCCAGCATTCTCAAGCATTTCTACAATAACTTCTGCAGTGTATTTAGACATAACAATTCGATAGGTTTAAAAATGATGTAACTATGTTTAGACGCTACAATAAAACAATCATTCAAGAGGCTCTGTTCATTCCAAAAGGCTCGGTTTTTACACAGAATTCGAACCTACCCCCTGCATCAATCGTTCTAACTGAGATATTCTTTGAACAAGTAAGATTTGGTACAAGAAAGAACTTACTTATCTTTGTCCAGTAGATAAATATTTTCACTTAATATATTTTGGAGGAACAAATATGGCAATGAGTAATTTTGAATTTTTCAATCCAACCCAACTAATTTTTGGGAAAGGATCTATTGCAACTCTTGAGAAGAAACTACCTCGTGACAAGAAAATCATGATCACATTTGGTGGTGGTAGTGTGAAAAGTAATGGTGTTTACGATCAGGTAATGAAGGCAGTCAAAGGTCTTAATTATGTAGAGTTTTGGGGGATCGAACCCAACCCGAAATACGAAACACTGGTAAAAGCCATTGAACTTGGAAAAAGCGAAAAAGTTGAATTTCTTTTAGCTGTTGGTGGAGGTTCTGTTCTCGATGGAACTAAATTTATTGCTTCAGGAATTTCTTATAACGGAGTTGCCTGGGATTTGATTCTCGATAACCGTAAAGCGATAAACAGTGTG
>JBOFXU010000054.1:0-7253 GCA_051654305.1 Bacteroidales bacterium
CATTGTCCCTACCCCCCGTTTCGTATATTTGTATTGCCTGACGAATGTCTAAAATCTCTCCAAAAGTTCATTTAAATGAACGCGCACGCTCATACGTATCAACGCAAACGTTCATTTAACTGAAAATATATTTTCAAACGTATGAACCGGCACGTTGATACGTTTGAACTTTTGGGTTAATACAAATGAAAATTCCGCTTGCTCCTTCTTTCGGGAATATAGGGATAAACGAGAGGAGTAGAGCGAAGGAGTATTGTACGACAAGGGTAAATGGTTATTCCCATTTATTATACTCATCTGAAGTTTAACTGATTTATATATGAAATATATGAAACAGGAATGTTTTATTGTTACAATAGTCCGCTCTTCCAGTCATTGAAATGAATGGTTTTGTTCATTTAAACGAAAGGAGGATGAAAAGCCGAAGAACGATCTTTGCCAGCGTAAACAAAACGAAATTATATGAGATTTTTAAGTATTTTAATTACGCTAATCGGCTTTATGGTAAATAGTGGATCCATTAAAGCTGAAGGTAAGGACGCTGAAGCGGACAATGAAAACATGAAGTGGGAGTTTTATGCTTCTTTGGAGCAAACATCCTCTAAGGAATTAATTCAGCAGTTTGAAGCTATGTATGTGCAAAAGGAGGAAGTTGTACCCGGAGATCCGAACAAACGGACCGTTATTCGCAAGCCAGATCTCTACTATACAACACGATCCCTGGATAAATATTTAAAAAAGGCTGCAAAAAAGGGGGAGTACACTTCAACTGAATGTGAAAAACTAAGAGCGCATCTTTTTCAGGTTGCATTAGCAGCGATAGATAGCGAAACAGAATCCTTTGAGTCTAATCTGCGTAAATATAAAAAAGATCAGCCCCACCAGTTAATGCTCTTCCAAAGAGTTTCTTTGAAAAGTGTATATTAAATCCTGCACTACAGCTTTTCGGGTATCAAAAAAAATAATCAAAATAGGCTATTCGCCCTCTTTTTACTTCTTATATAGATGAAAAAATATTTATTCGTAGTTATCGGGTTACTCTCGGTACTGACTCTTACTGCCCAGACAATAAAAGTTACGGGGGTAGTAAGTGATCAAACCGGTTTTACAGTACCCGGAGTAACCATTCAAGTGAAAAGTCACACCACAAATGGAACAGTCAGCGATTTAGATGGACAATACATGATTACTCTCCCGTCTAATAGTGTTTTACTCTTCTCGTATATCGGGTATGCACCTCAAGAAATTAAAGTAGGAACAGAAGATCAAGTTTTAAACGTCGTTTTAAAAGAAGAGACAGAAGCAATCGAAGAGGTTGTTGTCACAGCGATCGGTATCAAGCAGCAAAAGAAGAAGCTTGGATACACGACGCAACAAGTCAGTACAGAGGCTCTGGAGCAACCGGGGACGATCAATGTGGGTAACGCACTATCAGGACAGGTTGCCGGATTAACGGTGAACAATCCGACCGGGATTTTCCAGGCGCCTTCATTTGCTCTTCGCGGGAAATCACCTTTAATGGTCATCGATGGGGTTCCTGTAGAGAGTGATTTATTCGATGTCTCGGCTGATAATATCGCAAGCGTAAATGTATTAAAAGGAACTGCGGCGGCTGCTCTGTATGGAGCACGAGGAAAGGATGGTGCAATTCTCATCACCACCAAGTCGGCAGCCGATAAAGGAATTCATATTTCGGTAGGGTTAACAAGTATGATTACGGCTGGCTTTACGGTATTTCCTGAAACACAGGATCAATTTGGGTCAGGGTCTAATGGTAAATATGAATTCTGGGATGGAGCGGATGGCGGAATTTCGGACGGCGATATGACCTGGGGACCTCAGTTTGCTCCGGGGGTAATGATTCCCCAGTGGAACAGCCCGATCCGGGATAAAGAAACGGGAGCAACTATCCCTTGGTATGGCGATGTGTCAGGAAGTCCGTACGATGACAGATCCCGCTATGAACGTGTACCCATTGCCTGGGAATCTCACGATAACTTGAGAGATTTTTTGAGAACAGGTCTGATAACAACAGCTACATTTTCCATTTCAAGTAAAACGGATAAATCCGGATATTATTTTACCGGAGACTTTTCTAATCAGGTAGGTCAGGTTCCGAATACTTCTGTAAATAATGGAGGGCTGAATTTTAATGGGAGTTGGGAGTTAAGCCCGGATGTTCAGCTAAGTTCTTCATTAAGCTACAATAAAGTCTATTCTCCGAACTATCCCCGATATGGGTATGGACCAAAAAACCATATGTACACGATCCTTTTATGGATGGGTAATGATATAAATGGGAAGGATTTGTCGAAACACTACTGGAGACCTGACGCAGAAGGTTACCGACAGGCAAACTATAATTATGCCTGGTATAATAACCCCTGGTTTGCAACAAATGAGCTTACTCAGATTCATGATCGCAATACGGTAAACGGACAGGCTCGTCTGAACTGGGATATATTGCCGGGATTAACCTTACAGGGTAGAGCAGCGGCTCGTCTGGAAGATACGTTTGAGGATATGAAAAGTCCGAAGTCGTATATGAATTATGGCGATTCGAGAAATGGAGATTATAAGATCTGGAACCAGTCAAAACTCGATGTGAATACGGATGTGCTGGCGACGTGGACACAGGCGCTCTCGCGGAATTTCTCATACACAGTGAATGCCGGAGCGTCTCTGTTCTACCGGCAAAAAAGAAATGAGTATCAAAGTACAGATGGCCTGATTGTTCCCGGCGTCTTTAATATGGGGAACAGTCTAAATCCGGTACGTGCGACCAATGGATTAAATGAAAAAGCGACAGAGTCTGTGTATGGAACATTGAATATGGACTTTTTTGACGCACTTTATCTGACATTTACAGGGCGTAACGATTGGTCTTCGACATTGTCAGAATCTAATAATTCTTTTTTCTATCCATCCATATCCGCAAGTACGCTATTGTCGCAATTTGTCAAACTTCCAGATTATGTCGATTATTTGAAAGTAAACGGAGCATGGGCTGTTGTATCCAGTGATTTAAATCCCTATTCGCTCTATCCTACATACGAGAATGGAATCATCTACGGCAGCCTGCCATCAGTAAACTATCCGAATGCAGTCAATGGATCTTCTGTGCTACTAAGTCCAGATATTCTACCTCAAAAAACAAGCTCCTATGAAGTGGGTACCTCTGTGTCTTTCTGGAAAAACAGACTAACAGCAGAAGCTACTTATTACAGGATGACGGATGAAAATAGTATTATCATGTTACCTATTTCTGAAGCATCCGGATACCCTTACAGGTATGTGAATGGAAATGAATATACAACGAATGGGTTTGAATTTGTTTTGGGGGCTGTGCCGGTCCGGTCCAAGTTATTCAGCTGGAATCTCAATGTCAACGTAAGTACCAATATCCGGCGTTTGACGGGTATATACGCAAATCAGCCGAAATTTGGTGATCTGAAACTCAATGATCGAGCGGATGCTATTTATGCGACAGAGTGGGAGAAAAGTGCAGATGGTCAGCTTATTTTAGATAAGAATACGGGATTGCCAACAAAGAGTGCTTACAGAACAAAGGTAGGCAATGCGGATCCGGATATGCGTTTCGGGTTTCAAAATACGTTCAAAGTAAAGGATTTCACCGTAAATGTGGATATTGATGGTGCAATAGGGGGGACACTGATCTCTACCACTACTCAAAAGATGTGGTGGGGAGGAAAACACCCAGAATCTGTTATTTATCGCGCAGAAGAATATGCGAATGGAGGGGCTCCGATATATGTGCCACTGGGAGTCAACATTGTTAGTGGTGAGGTGAAGTATGATGTGCATGGCAATATTGTGACAGACACCCGCGTATATGCTCCGAATCAAACAGCTGTTAATATTCAGACCTGGTCGCAAAATTATCCGTACAGAGCGGTTGTGAAAACGGATGAAAATGAGTTGTTCGCAAATACGTTTAAACGTTCATTTCTTAAACTTCGCAGAGTGTCTGTTAGCTATGATTTGAAAAAAGTGATACGTAATGATAAGATCAAAGGATTTCATCTGAGTTTATTTGGAAACAATCTGGCGGTATGGAAGAAGACTCCGTATTTAGATCCTGACTTTGGAGCTTCAGATGGAGATCTTCAGGATCCTTCAGCCAGATATGTGGGATTGAGTGCAACGATTAATTTATAATGACAATGAAAAAGAATATACGAAATAGCCTTATCTTATTCCTTCTCCTCCTTGCTCCGACCGCCTGTGTTGATTTGGTGGAAATGAATATAGATCCGAATAATGCTACGACAACTAATCCTCAGTTGCTGCTGACAAGTATTTCATACAGGGCGTTCAATAATAGTGGGAAATCACCCATGTATGCAATGCGTCAGTTAGTGCAGACAGATGGGGAGAACTCATCGCAACTTTACAAATGGAACAGAGGAGACTTTGGTGATTATTCATCCTTGCGAAACATCTGCAAGATGGAGGAGGAGGCACTCCGGACAAATCAACCGGTATTCCGGGCTTTAGCTTCTTTCTTTAAAGCGCACTATTATTATCGTTTGACTATGACTTTTGGAGATGTACCCTGTACAGAGGCTCTGAAAGGAGAGTCCGAAGGAGTGTTTTCCCCTCGGTACGATTCGCAGCAAGATGTTCTGAGATTTGTTTTAAATGAACTTGATCAGGCGAATACAATATTAGCAGCGAATGAAAATGTATCCATTGCAGGAGATATAATCTATAACGGGGATACCAGAAAATGGAGGAAGTTTATCAATGCTTATCGGTTAAAGGTTTTGTTGTCGCTGTCTCAAAGATCTCACGCGGAGAACTTCCTTGTTGCTGAAACTTTTGCAAAGATTGTATCCTCAGAACCCCTTATGACGTCGGAAGCGGATAACGGACAATTGATTTATTTAGATCAGCAAAGTAATCGTTATCCCTACTTCAACGATAGTGACTTTGGCTCGGGAATGTATATGGACTCTACGTATATCGCATTGCTTGCTCAACGTCGGGATCCCCGTTTGTTTGCAGTTGCGACACAAACGCCCAGAGCTGAAGAACAAGCAAAGCCTGTGGATGACTTTAGTTCGTACGATGGAGGAGATCCAATAAAGCCTTATGCAGAGGTAAATGCGAAAGCAGCAAACGGGCTTGTGTCCAAGCCTCACCCCCGGTATTATAAGAATCCGACAAATGAACCTTTTATACTTTTGGGCTTTTCTGAACAGCAATTGATTTTAGCAGAAGGTGTTGTGCGGGGATGGATCCAGGGAGATGACCAGCGATTGTATGAATCGGCAGTAAAAGCCTCTTTTCGTTTTTATCAAGCCTATGCAAAAGAATTTGCGGATTATTTGACTGAAGATAAAGCTGTGCTATATTTGCAAGGAGATCTGGTGGCTTATGAAAATGCAATAACCATGGAAAATAAGATTGAGCGAATTATCACTCAGAAATATATACCCTCTTTTTTGCAGGGTGGAGGTTGGTTTGGCCTTTTTGAATACCACCGGACCGGTTATCCGAAATTTCGTAAGAATGATCAGATGCAGGTCCCATATCGATGGATGTATCCGCAGAGTGAGTATAATAACAATCCTGAGAATGTGCAGGCTGCATTAGACCTTCAGTTCGGAGGGAGCGACCGGGTTACGGATAAAACATGGATTTTTAACGAATAATATACAATGAAAAATTTAATCTTGACTTGCGCATGCTTATCGCTGTTGGCGCAAACAAAAGCTGCGGCGCAAACCGAAGTTAGACCCAGAGCCATTAAAGTGGCGAAAGAATATGTGACCACTCGTAACGAAATAAAATTGCCACAGATAGATGGCTATCTACCCCTGAAATGTGATTTTCATATTCATACTATGTTTTCTGATGGCAATGTATGGCCAACGGTCCGTGTACAGGAGGCTTGGGAGGATGGGCTGGATGTGATTGCAATTACGGATCACTTAGAGTACCGACCACACAAGTCAGATCATAATCTTTCTCATAACCGTTCGTACGAACTGGCGGTTGATGAAGCAAAAAAGAAGAATATTATTCTGATCAAAGGAACAGAAGTGACTCGAGGAATGCCACCGGGGCATTTTAATCTTCTATTTATAAAAGATGCAGACAAGTTTGATCAGGCAGATTTTATGACAGTGATGAATGAGGCTAAGGCTCAGGATGCTTTTGTTTTATGGAACCACCCGGGTTGGGGGACCGATTCTATTCGTTGGCATGAGGTTCATGAGACGCTCTTTCAGAAAGGAATAATGCATGGAATTGAGGTTTTTAATGAACTTGAATGGTATCCGGAAGCTTTCGACTGGGTCTTGCAGAAGAACCTTACGTTGATCGGAAATTCCGACGTTCATGGAGTGACCAATAAACTGTATGAGATCAATGATAAACGGTTTCGTCCGATGACGATTGTGCTGGCAAAAGATAGAAGCGAGGAGTCAGTTCGTGAAGCGATGTTTGCCGGTAGAACATTTGTATGTTTTTTTGATCAGGTAATAGGCAAGGAAGATCTGCTCCGAAAGTTATTTCAGAATTCTGTTGAGGTGAAGCAAAGTCACTATAAGACGAAAGAGACCAGCTATGTTGAAGTCACAAATAATTCGGATATACCATATAAACTTCGATTAGTCTCAAAGGTTAAAGGTTATCCGTCAACTATTGATTTACCTAGAGGTAAAACGGTATTAGTATCTGTTCCTGCAAATAATCAATCATCAGACTCTTGTGTTTATGAAGTGATAAATTTATTGATAAGCCCTGAAAAACAGCTACAGGTAAAACTGTTCTAAGTTTTAGTTTGGAGGAGAGAATGCAATCCCCATGCTTATTCAGAGCATGGGGATGCTATTCTCTCTTCTTTTATTTTATTCTGGGACGGAGTAGAAGTGTATTGGGGTGAGTTTTTGCTTTCTTATGACGTTAATTGCTCCGGTGTCTTTTCTGCGTTTATTTTATACTATTTTATTTCCGTGTGTAATTGCTTGTATTGTATGGTTTTATATCTGAGTTTTTTATTTATTTTCCTTTTCACAGGGGGATATGTTTGTGTGGATTTGTCATTCCCGAAAAAAGGTGTACCTTTGTACTACAAACATCGCGGGATGGAGCAGTGGTAGCTCGTTGGGCTCATAACCCAAAGGTCATCGGTTCGAGTCCGGTTCCCGCAACTAAGCAAAAGAGGTTTCAGTAATGAAGCCTCTTTTTTTTTGTTTTATCTATTCCCTTTATAAAATGATTTC
>JBOFXU010000055.1:0-2140 GCA_051654305.1 Bacteroidales bacterium
GGAATCTCCGTGAATGTCATCGGAGTCGGTTCGCCTCAGGGTGCACCCATCCCCACAGGCAAGTCCGCTCAGTTCATGAAGGACAACGAAGGAAATGTAGTCATCACCAAGTTAAACGAAGAGATGGCACAAGAGATAGCCGCAGCCGGAAAAGGACTATATGTCAGAGCAGATAATACAAACAGTGCGTTGAATGCCGTTGCCGGTCAGATCGACAAAATGAATGCAGTGGATATCGAAAGTAAAGTGTTCTCCGAGTACGACGAACAATACAACGTAGTCGCCCTCATCGCACTTCTCTTTCTCCTCATTGAATTTTGTTTGCTGGAAAAGAAAAATTCACTTTTCAAAAACGTTCATTTATTTAGATAATTGACTTATGCAAAAAAATATATTCATATTATCTCTCCTGTTTCTCTCCTCCGCTGCCACCTATGCCCAAAAAGCAGAACGTAGCAACGTGCGTGCCGGAAACAAGGAGTATGCGAATGAAAAATTTACGGAAGCTGAAATCTCATACCGCAAGAGTCTGGATGTTAATCCAAACTCGCGGGAAGGACTGTTTAATCTCGGAAATGCCCTCTACAAACAACAGAAATACAAAGAGGCGCTGCAACAATACGAGATCGCTGCATCCAACGATCCTCAGAAAGCAGCCGCTGCCCTCCACAATATGGGCAACGCACTCATGACCGAGAAAGATTATGCCAAAGCGGTAGACCTCTTCAAACGTTCCCTGATGATCAACCCCAAAGATGACGAAACTCGTTACAACCTGGCCTATGCACAGAAGAAGCTGAAAGATCAGCAACAACAGCAGCAAAACCAGGATCAGAAAGGCGATGATCAGGATCAGCAGGACAAACAGCAGCAAGAAAACGAAAAAGAGAAACAGCAGCAGGAGCAACAACAACAGCAGCAACAGCAACAAGAAGAAAAAGACCAGCAGAAAAAAGAGGAGCAGCAACAGCAGCAACAAAATCCCGAGCAAATGACTCAGGAAAATGCCCGTCAGATTCTCGATGCCTTCCTTCAGGATGAGAAACAAACTCAGGAAAAAATGAAGGAGAAACAAGCTCAGCAGCAGAAAAAACAACCCCGCGCGAAACAATGGTAAGTGCGCTGTTTTTCAAATATTAGTGACTAATTTTTTAAACTCAAATGAGAAAAATGTTTAGAAAGAAACTTTTTCTAATAAGCCTTCTGACGGTTTTCAATCTCCTGTGCGGTTATGCCCAGGAGATTACCTTCAAGGCTTTTGCCCAGTCGCCCGTACTTGTAGGCCAGCAGTTTCGTGTGTCCTACACCATTACCAATGGTGATGCCCGCGACTTTCGTGCTCCCGATTTTGAAGGGTTAGACGTACTTATGGGACCTTCACGTTCCGAAAGCTCATCCACTCAGATCATCAACGGAAGCATGACCTCCGAATCCTCCATCACATTCACCTATGTGCTGATGGCTTCTAAGGAGGGAACATTCAATGTTCCACCCGCTACTGTCACCTCCAAAGGCAAACAGTATAGTTCCAATGCCCTTGCCATCAAGGCACTTCCTCAGGACCAGGCCGACAAAGCCAGCCAGGCCCGCCAGGGAGTCAACTCCACCGGAGTGACCAACGAGAATCTCTTTCTGCGTGCAGTGGTTTCCAAAACCAATGTCTTCGAGCAGGAAGCCGTGCTGGTAACATACAAAATTTACAGCCGTCCCGATATCTCCGGACTCACCGCGCTCAAACTACCCGATTTCTCCGGTTTAGTCTCTCAGGAGATCGAACAACCGCAAAATCAGCAGTTGGGCATGGAGAACTACAAAGGACTCAACTATATGACCCTTGTCGTAGCACAGCGTCTGCTCTATCCGCAGCGTTCAGGCGAAATTTCCGTAGGACCGTGTGAAGTAGGAGTTTCTGTACGCATCCGCAATCAGAGACGCTCTTCGGGCAGCATCTTCGACGATTTCTTCGATTCGTACAGCGAAGTGAAGAAAGACCTCAAAGCTCCCGGGTTTAAACTCAACGTCAAACCACTTCCTGCCGGTAAACCAGCCGGATGTGCCGGAGCAGTCGGCGACTTCACCCTGAAGTCATCGCTCACGCCCCAGCAACCCAAATCCAACGAGTCGATCACACTCAAAATTG
>JBOFXU010000056.1:0-10167 GCA_051654305.1 Bacteroidales bacterium
CATACTGGCTTTTGAAGAAGTATAATCCACAGGTAGTACTTATGGTAACAGGTATTAGTATGCTTGCCATTGCTGCTTTGTTGGGAAATTCGGTAGAACCAGTAAAACCTACCGGTGGTATAGTTTTCGATCTGTTTAAGATTGTTGTTGAGACTTTCTCAACAAACCTGTTACGTGTAGGTTTGATGATTATGTCCATTGGTGGATATGTAGCTTATATGAAACAGATTAAAGCAAGTGATGCTTTGGTATACGTATCTATGCAACCACTTTCGTTGTTTCGCAAGTATCCCTATATTGCTGCCATTTCGATTATTCCAATCGGGCAGCTGCTTTTCATCTGTACACCAAGTGCAGCTGGTTTAGGTCTGCTTCTTGTAGCATCTATCCTGCCAGTGCTTGTTAATTTAGGAGTTAGTCGTCTGACAGCTGTATCTGTAATTTCGGCTTGTACTGTATTCGATATGGGACCAGGTTCTGCAAATACGGCAAAAGCTTCTGAATTGCTTGAGATGAATAACGTGATGTACTTTATTGAACATCAGCTTCCAATGACAATTCCATTGACGATCCTGCTGATGGTATTATACTATTTCTCAAACAGATATTTTGACAAGAAAGATCTTGAAAGTGGAAGAGTAGTAGCAGACAAGCCTTTGGATGTGAGCGAAATGAAGGTGGATGTGCCAATGATTTTTGCGATTCTTCCGGTACTTCCTTTGATGATGCTTATTGTTTTCTCTAAGTATCTTCAGTTATTCCAGCCGGCTATTGAGCTTGACACGACAACCGCAATGGTAGTATCCCTATTCATCGCCATGTTGTTTGAACTGATCCGTACAAGAAGCTTTAAAGCAGCTTTCAATAGTATCAAAGCTTTTTGGGGAGGTATGGGTAAAGTATTTACAGATGTTGTAACGCTTATCGTATGTGCTGAAGTATTCTCTCAAGGGCTAATTCGTTTAGGTTTGATTGATGCACTTGTAGATGGAGCAACACAGATCGGACTTTCAGGAGTAGCGATTGGAATCTGTATTACTGTTTTGATTTTCCTTGCTGCTATGCTAATGGGTAGCGGAAATGCGTCTTTCTTCTCTTTCGGACCACTTATTCCTTCGATTTCTCAGAAATTAGGAATTCCTCCGGTAGATATGGTATTGCCTATGCAGTTATCTGCAAGTATGGGTCGTGCAACATCTCCTATCGCAGGTGTAATTATTGCTATTGCCGAAGTTGCAGGTGTTTCACCTTTTGAACTGGCAAAGCGTAATATGATCCCACTGGGAGGAGCGTTAATCTTTATGATTATCTATAACTATATAATGATGTAGTAGGTATGCTGAAAATAATAAAAAATGCCCGTCTGTATACGGCGGAAAACAACGAGTTATCTGAGATTCTTATCTCAGGTAACAAGATTGTTGAGATAGCATCTCAGATTGACTGTGGAAATCTGCAGGTAGAAGTTATTGATGCAAAAGGAGCCTTGGTGACTCCAGGGTTAATTGATATGCACGTGCATATAATCGGTGGAGGAGGCCAGACCGGGTTTAGTTCTCTTGCTCCCGAAGTGCGCGTTACCAAACTTGTAGAATGTGGAACCACGACCGTTGTAGGTTTGTTGGGAACAGACGGGTTTGTGAAGCAGCTTCCTCAGCTGTATGCAAAGACCATGTCTTTGCGCATGAATGGTCTGTCGGCATATATGCTGACCGGATTCTATGGTTTACCGACACCTACGCTAACGAACTCTGTGGCTGAAGACATGATTTATGTCGACCCAGTTATCGGATGTAAGATCGCCATCTGTGATGACCGGAGTTCTCATCCGACAGAGCAGGAGCTTCTTCGCATCATCAACCAGGTTCGTTTGGGAGGATTCACTTCAGCGAAAGGTGGGGTGATGCATATTCACCTCGGAGCACTTGAAGATGGAATGACTCTGTTGCTGGATATTGCCAGAAAATATCCAACATTGGTACGCTACATTTCACCTACTCACACTATCCGTACTGAAGCATTGTTTCATCAAGCCATTGATTTTGCAAAAATGCGCGGGATGATTGACATCTCAACGGGTGGAACCAAATTTACTGAGCCTTACAAAGCCGTTTTGATGGCTTTAGATCATGGGGTAACTATTGATCAGATGACATTCAGTAGTGATGGGAATGCAGGAGTTCGAAGATTTGATCCTCAGACCGGTGTAGATACCTACACACTTGCACCGCTACACCTGAACCTTGAACAAACAGTGAAGTTGATCACTGAAGGAGGCTTAAAACCTAAAGATGCATTTAAATTAATTACTGAAAATCCGGCGAAAGTCATGAATCTGAAAGGAAAAGGATTGATTGCACCGGGTTACGATGCAGACTTCTGTTTCTTCAATGCAGATTTCAAATTGGATACAGTAATTGCAAACGGAGTAACGTTTATGCACGAAGGGAATATAGTCAAAAAAGGAAATTTTGAAGCATAATCAATTAAACGTTCATGAAGAAACACTATAAATTATCATTCCTCATGGGGATGATGCTGTTTCTTTCGACACCGCTCACCGTCTTTGCACAGACGGATGAAGATGTAGAGGTTGAAACAGACGATACGTACGAAGGCGAACAAGAAGTTGTTAAAGTAAAAGCGCCTTTTCAGTTGGGGTACTACTCCTTGGGTAATGGAATCTCATTCGGATCTACCAGTGGATCGTATGCGCTTAGCCTGAGCGGTTATGTACAGTCTTCTTTTCAGTCTCAGATGTATCCGGGAGATGATCAATTGTATAATCGTTTTCGTGTGCGTCGTGCGAGAGTTCGTTTGAATGGTAGTGCGATGAATAGTAAAATACGTTACCGTTTAGGTCTGGATATGGTGAAAGGGAGTGAAACTGATGCTGATGGAGCAGGGTCATTGCTTTCCGATGCTTGGGTAGCTTACCATCCGTGGGGAAACAACAAACTGTCTTTCTCTATCGGTCAGCGCTCCACACCGACAGATAACCGTGAATTGCAGATGAGTTCCTCAACCTTGCAATTGGTTGACCGTAGTAAATTGAGCTCGATGTTCGGAACTATTCGGGAGGTCGGTATTTTTGCATCGGGTACCTACAAGGTGGGAACAGGGTCTTACCTACGCCCGTCGATTGCCATCACTGATGGTGATGGACCTATTGGTGGAAACACGCGTTACGGTGGACTTAAGTACGGTGGACGTCTGAACTACCTGCCATTTGGGTTATTCCGTTTAGCAGGTGAAACAAGACAGGGTGATCTTGCTTATGAGATCAAACCAAAATTGTCTATCGGAGTTGCTTATAGCTACAATGATGGTGTGAGTGACCGAAGAGGTGGTCGTGGAAGCGGCGAAATTATGTACCAGAATGAAGATCGTCAGGTTGAACTTCCGGACTTAAGCAAGTTTACTGCAGACTTCCTGTTCAAATACAGAGGATTCAGTTTGTTAGGGGAGTATGTGAAAACATGGGGCCATGTGCCAGATGCGATCAAGTATCGTGTAAGAACAGATGGATCTGTGAGTACAGACTTCACAATTGATGGTGAAAATAATAAGACAAACTACATCCTGAACCGTATGATGATCGGTTCGGCATTTAATATTCAGGGAGGATATTTCTTCCGTAAGTATTGGTCGGTAGATGCTCGTTATACGCATGTTATGCCTGAGAAATATTCATTCATGAATAATGATTTGTACTTTAATCGCAGTGATTTCTATGATTTCAGTGTGTCCAAGTATCTCACAAAATCGTATTCAACTAAGATTCAGGCTAACGTAGGTTTTTCGAAAACGAACGGAACGATTCGTAAACCAAACGGAGAAACTTGCAGCGGATGGGAGAAAAGCTTCACATTATTGTTTCAACTTGCATTTTAATACGATAGCGATCAATGAAAAGATATTTAAGCATAGTATTGACGCTTGCGATGTCAATGTCGGTGTCAGCACAGGATCTTGGAAAAGTGCAGGAGAAGTTCTTTCCTGCTCCTAAGGATCTGAAAATTAATACACCATTAGCAGAAAAACGATTGGGATATACCAAGTACAAAGAGATGAAGAAGTTTTTGTCTCAGACAGGAGAAAAGTATCCGTCACTGGTATCCATTGAAACAATCGGAAAAACACAAAAAGGAAGAGAAATCTTAATGGCTAAGATTGCCAAAGGGAATAACTCTGAGAATAAGATGCGCGTGCTTTATTTTGGGCGCGTTCACGGAGATGAACCGGCTGGAACGGAAGGGTTGTTACACTTTGTAGAAAAGATGGCAACCGATAAGTCTCTTCAAATCTTGTTAGAAAAAATGGATTTCTATATTGTCCCGATGGTCAATATAGATGGGGGAGAACGCATGTCTCGTTTGACCGCTAACGGGATTGACCTGAATCGTGACCAGGTAAATATGGAAACACCTGAAGCATTAGCACTTCGTGGCATGATCAACCGTATTGAGCCTCACGTTGCGATTGACTTTCATGAATATCAGCCACTCAAAAGTGCATATTCTTTAATTTCAAGTGACATTCTTACCGTGCCTTGGGATGTAATGTTTCTGACCAGTGGTAATCCGAACGTTCCTGTAGGAGTGAGAAGTAAGATCGAAAGCTTGTTTTTGCCCAATGCGAAAAAACAACTGGCAGACAATAATTACACGACTCATACCTACTATACACCAAAAACGAACGCTCAGGGGGTAACCATGAATATGGGAGGAAGTTCTCCACGTTCAACAAGTAATGCATTGTCATTGAGCAATAGTTACTCCATTTTGATTGAAGGTAGGGGAATCGGGCTTAGCCATAAAACGATTAACCGTCGATTGAACTCGGTTTATCTGCTTGCTCAAAGTTTTGCAAAGACGTGTTTTGACAACAAAGAAGAGTTGATCGAGGCTCTGCAGCAAACGAAGTTAGACAGAAGACCTGTGGCGATCGATTTCTCCTCTAAGAAAACAGAGAATGAACCGGTTCAATTTATCAATGAGTTGAAAAACCGTATTGATGTTCTTCCTCTAAGTGTTTCAAATGCCATGCAGGCAAGGGTGAAAAAAGAACGAGAACTGCCAGAGCGCTATTTGATTCTTCCGGGTCAGACGAAAGTAGTGAAAGCACTTAATAATATGGGTATAAAGTACTCAGAGCTAAAGCAGCCGCAAACGATTCGTGTGGAAGCTTTTCAGGTCAAATCTGTTGAGCAGGAAAATCAGTCGTTTAAATCATTCACACCTGTAACGGTAGAGACGAAACTTCATACGAAGGAACTTTCTTTCCCGAAAGGAACAATTGTGGTAGAAACACGTCAGGATAAGGTGAGACTTCTTTCGCTTATGCTTGAACCGGAGTCTTCCAATGGCTTTGTGAATTATTGTATACTTGATGCAAAAGAAGGAGAAGAACTTCCGGTGTATCGCGAAATGGGTAAATAATTTCTCTGTTTAATGACCAAATTTGATATGAAAAAATATATAGCAGGAATGCTCCTGATGTCGAGCGTTGCAAGTGGTTTTGCTCAAAATACCAATAAAGTAAACTTTGAGCTCGGAAATGGGTTAAATATTAGCCTGAATAATAACAAGCATCATTTTAATATTGGTGGGTATATTCAGACAGGTGGATCTTACACGGAAGTAAAAGATTTGAATCCGGAGTGGAGATTTGATGTAAAGAAGGCTTATCTGAACTTCAGTGGAGGTTTGCAGAACGATAAATTTACGTTCTTACTTCAAATGGATTTTGCGAAAAATTATCCGTTGCTTGATGCGTGGATGGCATACCATCCGACGAAGTATCTGACCGTTTCGGCGGGACAGAAACAATCGTTTTCAGGGACTCGCTCGATGATGTTTAATGATCAGGCATTGGCTTTTGGAAGCAGAAGTCTTGTTGATCGTACCTTCTTTGCTTCGGGTCGTGAACTTGGTATCTTCGTGGAGTCACGTATTCCTGTAAGAGGAGTAGGTTTCGATTTAGGCGTTGCTGCAACGACAGGTGATGGAATCAACTCTTTCGGAAGCTCAGCAACTGACTTTGATTTAGGAGGATTGAAATACAGTGCTCGTGGTACATTCTATCCAATGGGATTCTTTGCTCCGGGCAATGAGTTGACTGATACTGACTTTGCTCGTGAGAAATCACCAAAGATTATGATCGGTGGAGCGTATAGTTACAATCGTGGTGCAAGTGATGCTATCGGTGAAGGACATGGTAACTTTCAGCTATTTGATGAAAATGGCAAAGGAGCGTATCCGGACTATATTAAAATGTCATTTGACGTGATGATGAAGTATCAGGGATTCACTTTCCTTGCTGAATATGTAGATGCTTGGGCAAGAAACCTGAATGGATTATACACAGCGGCTACACCGGGTACAAACCTTCAACCGCAGCAGATTGCTAATTACCTGGTATTAGGTAGTGGGGTGTCTGCTCAGGCGGGGTACTTGTTTAAAAAGAACTGGGCTGTAGATTTTGGATACAGTTATGTTTTTCCGGAATGGAAAGAGAAGAATTCATTGATTCAGAAAACGAACTCGTACCGTATCGGCGTGGCTAAATATTTTATCGATAATCGTCTGAAACTTCAGCTTTCGGGAGCTTATGAGCAATATAACCAGATGTCGAAAAACGATCGTATGATGTCAGTAGAACTTAATGCGCATGTCGTATTCTAATATGAACTTCAAATTTATATGGGTCACTCTGCTCACGCTTCTCTTTACGGGATGCTGGGGTGGAGAGCCTACAGAGGAACACTCAGAAAGTCTGGGCACAGGACGTGGAGTCATAACCTACAGTGGTTATGCACCTCTCAGTCACAAACCTGTAAAGGTTCACTACTATATTCCGAAAGGAGATAAGAGCCGGATGCCCATTCTTTTTGTCTTTCCGGGGGTAAATCGAAATGCAGACGAATATCTGGATGCATGGAAAGTAGGTGCAGATCAAAAAAATGTGATGGTCTTCTCTCTTGAATTTCCACGATCGATGTATTCCACTGAGGAGTATATTGAAGGAGGTATGTTTTCAGGCACGACTTTGAAGCCAGAGTCAGCGTGGACGTTCTCTCTCATTGAACCTCTGTTCGATTACTTGAAAAAAGAACTTAACGGAAGTCAGGCGACTTTTGATTTATGGGGACATTCAGCGGGTGCACAATTTGTACACCGATACTTTCTGTTTAAACCAGCAGCTTCTGTTGGTAAAGCAGTTTCTGCAAATGCAGGATGGTACACGGTGCCAGATCTATCTGTTGAATATCCGTATGGATTGAAAAATTCTCCGGCAAGCAGTGCGACATTGCAACAGGTTTTCGGTAAAAATCTGATTCTTCAGCTCGGGACAGCTGATACAGATCCGAATGATTCAAGTCTGAATCATTCTCCGGGGGCTGAGCTACAGGGACCGCACCGCTATGCAAGAGGTCTGTATTTTTGGGATAGAAGCAGGATTTCTTCCCAACCCCACAATATCTTTAAGTGGATGAAGTATGAGGTGCCGGGAGTAGCACATAGTTACTCTCAGATGGCAGCTAATGCATGGGGATTTATGTACTAAATAGCCGATAAAAAGGACTATAATCAGCGGGGACGGGACATCCCTGCTGGTTATAGTCCTTTTTTGTTTGTCGTATTTCTCTTTGGGGATTGAATTTGTTATCTTTCCCCTGAGCAATGCCTGTTTTTAAAAACTTTATTGTTACTTTGTTTCGTATAAATCTGAGATTATGATAAAAGCAACCCATATAAAAAAGAGTTTTGGCTCTTTAGAAGTATTAAAAGGAATTGATTTGACGATAGACAAAGGTGAAATAGTATCTATTGTCGGGGCAAGCGGTGCTGGAAAAACCACACTCTTGCAGATCCTTGGTACGCTTGATAAGGCGAATGAAGGAGAGGTGTGGATCAATGATACATTGGTAACGTCTCTTTCGGATAAGGAGCTTTCAAAATTCAGAAACCAGAACATAGGATTTGTGTTTCAGTTTCATCAGCTTTTGCCCGAGTTTACAGCTCTGGAGAATGTTATGATCCCTGGCCTGATTGCTCGTAAAAGTGAAACGGAATGTCAAAAGAGAGCAGGAGAACTACTTGACTTTTTAGGCCTGTCGGCTCGTTTGGAACACAAACCTACGGAACTCTCCGGAGGTGAAAAGCAACGTGTGGCAATAGCGCGGGCAATGATGAACAATCCGGCAGTTATTTTTGCGGATGAACCCTCAGGTAGCCTTGATACAAAGAACAAGGAGGAGCTTCACGCTTTATTTTTCAAACTTCGGGAGCAGCTGAATCAGACGTTCGTTATTGTGAGTCACGATGAGCACCTGGCAGGACTGTCAGACCGGACAATTCACATGAAAGATGGTTTGATAGTACCGTAATCGCAAGCTCAATTTTTCGTAAAACAGATCTTTTTGACTGCGGAAAACTGATAAAGAAAAATGATTCAGTAATTTTGCACTTCAAAGTAAAAATAATCAGAAGACATGGATGTATTATCCGATATAACGTTAGAAGAGATTAACGCAAAGAATAAAGATACCCTGATGGAGAGTCTTGGTATTGAGTACACTCACATAAGCGAGGGGCGGGTAGAGGCAACTATGCCGGTAGATCGTCGAACGATGCAACCTTTTGGGATTTTGCACGGGGGGGCTACCATTGCGCTCGCAGAAACCATATGTGGGGTAGGTTCTATTCTTTTATGTGCAGAGGATGAACAGAGCCGGGGGATGCAGGTAAGTGCAAATCACGTGCATTCTGCCCGTTCCGGGATGGTAAAAGGTATTGCTACTATTATACACAAAGGGCATAGTACACATGTTTGGAACATTGATGTGTTTTCTGAAGACAATAAGCTGGTGTCAAGTGTTAGAATAACAAACAGTATAATTAAGAAAAGGTGAGAAAAGAGGTGAAAATAGAAGGAGACTGGGTAAAAGACCTTATTCGTAAAGGGTGGGCTTTTGCCTTATTTCGTTTGCCTCAAACCAAAGAACCTATTCTGATCGTTCAGACTGCCGGAACTCCGCTGCAACTGAATGATTACTCTGAATTGAATGATAAAAACGGATTTGTATTTGCCCCATTTGTTATTTCGGAAGCCCATCCACTGCTACTGATCAGGTCTGATGTTCAGTGCGTCGGGACAGATGAAATCCAGGGGTGGATAGCCGATAACAGATTGTCCGGAACCGGGCTCTCCCTTGAAAAGGAGTTCTGTACGACAGAAAATCGCACGGCAGGTTATGATCAGGTTTTTGGAACCTTTTTAGAGGCATTAAAGAACCAGAAGTTTGAAAAATTGGTTCTGTCGAGATATAAAGATCGCCCGATCGCTCATGAGTTACAGTTTACAGCACTTTTTGAGAGTGCCTCAGACAGATATCCGAACGGGTTTACCTATATGGTTTACACGCCACAAGCCGGTTTATGGATGGGAAGTACCCCTGAAATCTTGCTGGCAGGCAAAGAGAATTTATTCTCAACCGTTGCTCTCGCGGGAACAATGAAAGCTTCAGATACTCCGGTATGGAGTGAGAAAAACAAGCTTGAACAGGAGTATGTAGCGCAATATTTGCGCGAAAAATTGCATAGTCTTGGAATTGAACCTGAAGAGAGGGGGCCGGTAACGGCAAAAGCAGGTGCACTTGTACATCTGAAATCCGTATTTAACTTTTCGCTTTCCGACTCAGATCATCTGGGAGATGTTATAGCTATGTTGCATCCAACTCCAGCGGTTTGCGGACTGCCTAAAGAAGAGGCTTATCATTTCATTTGTGCGCACGAAGGGTATGATCGTTCTTACTATTCAGGGTTTCTTGGCCCATTGCAGCACTTAGGGAAAACTGATCTTTATGTGAATTTGCGCTGTATGCGCATAACGCCCTCCTTCGTTCGTCTATTTGCGGGTGGAGGTTTATTGACCTCCTCTGAACTCGAATCGGAATGGAGCGAAACGGAAGATAAAATGCAGACGATGCTTTCGCTGCTTAACTAAATTTGAAGCTATGTATTCAGAAAAGAAAAATATCAGAGAACTGGTCACTCTTTTACTTGGTCATGGAATTGATCATGTCGTTCTTTCGCCGGGCTCACGTAATGCACCGCTGTTGCACACTTTTTCGCAGCATCCGGAGTTTACTTGTTATACTGT
>JBOFXU010000057.1:0-2670 GCA_051654305.1 Bacteroidales bacterium
ATGGAAGCATCTGTGGGGGTAACAAATCTGTTGAAAATATTCAGAATAGAGTATGTATGGCGTCTGACCTATCTGGATCATCCGAATATAGATAAGAGCGGAATCCGCGTGGGCGTTCATTTTTCATTCTAACGCAGATAAAAAAAAAAAGAGGCTGGCAACCGAAATTGCCAGCCTCTTATTTATTTTATAGAAAGGATTAATGTTTTTTCCATTCTGATGGTTCAAGCATGTTTTCAGGAGCAAGAACTCTGTCTAATTGTTCTTTTTCCATCAATTTGTGCTCAAGAACCAAGTCATAAACACCACGTCCGGTTTTCAAAGCTTCGTTTGCAACCATAGCACTGTTTTTGTAACCGATATATGGATTCAACGCAGTGATCACACCGATACTGTTGTAAACCATGTTACGGCAAGCTTCTTCGTTAGCAGTGATACCGTTGATACATTTCTCGCGGATCATATCCATACCATTTCTCAGGTAGATGATTGACTCAAGAATTGACTGAACAATCACTGGTTCCATCGCATTCAACTGAAGCTGACCAGCTTCTGCAGCGAAAGTAACAGTAAGGTCATTACCAATCACTTTGAAACAGATCTCACTCATCAATTCAGGAGCAACAGGATTTACTTTACCTGGCATGATAGATGAACCTGGCTGCAACGGAGGAAGATTGATTTCGCCGAAACCGCAACGAGGACCTGAAGAAAGAAGACGTAAGTCGTTACTGATTTTTGAAAGTTTCACAGCCAGACGTTTCAATGCTGATGAATAGATTACATACGAACCTGTATCCGGTGTAGCTTCTATCAAGTTAGGAGCTTTGATAAATACTTCACCACAGATTTCGCTTAATTTTTTAGTAACCAGTTCAGCATAACCTTTTGCTGCACAGATACCCGTACCGATAGCTGTTGCACCCATATTGATTTCAAGGAACAAAGCTGCCATCTGATTGATACGTGTAATCTCTTCTGAAAGGTTTTCAGCCCAAGCTTCGAACTCTTGTCCTAATGTCATAGGCACAGCATCCTGCATTTCGGTACGACCCATTTTGATGACATGAGAGAACTCTTTTCCTTTTGCACGGAAAGCATCTACCAGCATCTGGATGTGCTTCACAAGGATCTGACTTTTTGAGTAAAGACAAATCTTGATCGCAGTTGGATACGCATCATTTGTGGATTGTGACAAGTTGACGTGATCGTTCGGAGAGATATATTTGTAATCTGCTTTTTCTCTGCCACACATTTCAAGCGCAACATTAGCAATTACCTCATTGGCGTTCATGTTAGTAGAAGTACCAGCACCACCTTGGAACATATCTACAGGGAACTGATCATCGAAATCACCCTGCATTACACGAATACACGCTTTCTGAATAGCTTCGAAACGCTCATCGTCCAGAGTTTTCAGATCATGATTCGCACGGCAAGCTGCCAATTTTATGATCGCCAAGGCGCGAATAAACTCTCTGTAATCACTAAGTTTTGATTTGGAAATTTGGAAGTTTCTGATCGCACGTTCAGTTTGAATTCCATAATATGCATCTTTAGGAACTTGTAATTCACCTAAAGAATCGCTTTCAATTCTCATTTCCATAACTTGTCGTATTAATAAATTAATAATATATGTAAGTCAACACGTAAACAAACTGCAAAGAAATCAAAGCTCTCTTTTAACAGTTTGGTTGGGTTCTTAATTAAAATGCAAACAAATGTCGATTCAGGCAGTTTTTACTTACATATTGTCAATTTGGAAAAACCTCAGCTTTCCGGCAATAGCATTCAACTGCTTTATTTTCAGTGCAAATATAGATATTATTTATTTCCACCAAGATTTTAGATGTAGAAAAATGAAAGTTTTTTCATTCATTATTACTACCCTAATAATAATCAGCACATTGAGAATCCTGCAAAATAGACGTATGAATAACACAATTTCATAGCTGAAAGTTTACAAAAAAAGCAGTGTATAACGTATGTTTATTTATTTTAATTCTATCAACTTGTGTTGATATTTTCCTTAGGATTGTACAAAAAGAAAGCTGGAAGCAAAAAAAAGTGGCTGTCCGACAATTATTGGACAGCCACCCGAGAAAATGTATATTTCAGAATGGATGAAATTATTTCTTCCATTGACGTTTGTAAGAGATTCCGATCAGAATAAAGATCAGAAGATATGCCAGGTAAATGGCATGTATGATCCCGGAGGATTCGCTGCTTCCGTAGGAGTGCAGCCCCGAGAGATAATAGTTTACGCCAAAATAGGTCATCAACAACGATGCAAAGGAGACGAGCACCTGAGCATTAAACGCCCAGTCGGAATTGAGTTTCGGTATAAAGCGACTATGCACGACAAAAGAGTAAACTAACATCGTGACAAGTGCCCAAACCTCTTTGGGATCCCATCCCCAGTAACGTCCCCAGGATTCGTTTGCCCAGATGGCTCCGAGGAAGGTGCCGGCAGTGAGCAGACACAATCCGATGATCAGCGACATCTCATTCATTATTCTCAGCTCTTTCAGACGGAGAGTCAGTTGTCCGCTGCGCGGAGCCAGACCAGCCAGTTTCGAGAAGAGACTGATGAAGAAGGAGATCCCGAAGAACCCGTAACTTGCCATAATGACTGCTACATGAAACATGAGCCACGGAGAACGAAGCACA
>JBOFXU010000058.1:0-32251 GCA_051654305.1 Bacteroidales bacterium
ACTTTACGGCACGGAGCACACCAGTCGGCGTAAAAATCGATAATACAAGGCTTATCGCCGAGGTATTTCCATTTACTCTTATTCGCCTTATAATCGAACACTTTGCTTAAAAAGTCAGCCTGCGTTAGCTTTACGACAAGCACCTTCTGTTCAGATACAGTTTGTGTCACAACTTCTTGCGAATTGGAGTGAATCTCTTTTGATTGCTTTGAACTGCATGAAACCCCGAGCAAAAGAAGGGCTGAAAGGATGAATAAATTCGATTTCATAGGCTTAAGAATTTAACTTATAACACAAAAAAGAGAGGGAATGTTTCTTAGTTGTCATGTTTTTTTGATTTGTTTGTTTAAAATACCGGGGTAAGAGTTGATCCGAGACGGCTAAATGGCTGAAAATGGAACCTTTTCATTGATTGAGAGCTAAATTTAGGTCACTTTATAGGTTTGTGTGTATGTGCATGCTAAAAAAAAGTCGTTACTTTGCGGCTAAAATCAATAAATATTGAGTAGTATGCCTTTGATTCTACCCGACAATTTGCCGGCAATCGATCTATTGAAAGAAGAGAATATCATTATTCAAAATACCGCCAAAGCTGAACTTGAGAGTTTTCGGCCATTACGTGTATTAATTCTGAACCTGATGCCTTTGAAGATTGAAACAGAAACGGATTTGGTCCGTCTACTTTCAAATTCGGCATTGGAAATAGAAGTCCGTTTTTTGCGCATAAAAGAGCATGAGTCAAAAAATACCCCTGCTGAACATCTCGAAAGATTTTATCACACCTTTGACGAGATCAGAGAACAGCAATTTGACGGTATGATCATCACCGGTGCCCCCGTAGAAACTCTTCCTTTTGAAGAGGTTTCGTACTGGAAGCCAATCACAGCAATTTTTGACTGGGCAAAAAACAACGTCAGATCAACGCTATATATCTGCTGGGCTGCTCAGGCAGGACTATATCATTTCTTTGACGTACCCAAATATCCTCTCCAGAAGAAGCTGTTTGGTATATTCAAACATACGATTCATATTGACCAATTGCCAATCTTCAGAGGATTTGACAACGAGTTCTATGTTCCTCACAGTCGCCATACAGAAGTTCGTACGGAAGATGTGGCAAAAGTGCGTGAACTTACAGTTTTATCCGAATCCCGCGAAGCGGGTTTATATATGGCGATGGCCCGGGAAGGACGGGAGTTCTTTATTTCCGGACATTCGGAATACGGACCTTTCACTCTGGATAGAGAGTATCAGCGGGATATATCCAAAGGATTACCTATTGAGATTCCAGAAAACTACTACAAGGACGGGGATCCTGCGAAAGGACCTGTAGTACGATGGCGTGGACATGCAAATCTTTTGTTCCAAAACTGGCTCAACTACTATGTTAACCCGGAGACACCCTACAACTTTGGAGAAATAAAATAAAATAAATAAAAATGAAAGAGATAATCAAGGACCTGCTACGCAAAGAGTCTGAAGCTATTCTTAATTTACCGATCACCGACGATTACGAAAAAGCCGTTGATCTGATTGTTGAAGCTGTTCATACGAACAACGGAAAGCTGGTAACAAGCGGTATGGGTAAAGCCGGACAAATTGCGCTAAACATTTCGACGACTTTCTGTTCTACAGGTACACCCTCTGTGTTTCTTCATCCAAGTGAAGCACAGCACGGCGACTTAGGTATTCTGCAGGAGAATGACATCATGCTTGTGATTTCAAATTCAGGAAAAACCCGCGAAATCCTTGAGCTTCTTATTTTGGCCCGCAGACTGCGACCGAATATTAAGTTTATTGTGATTACGGGCAACAATGAAAGCGAACTGGCAAAAAAAGCAGATGCATGCCTGTTTACAGGAAACCCGAAAGAGGTTTGTCCTCTGGGGCTTACCCCAACGACATCAACGACAATGATGACTGTGATCGGAGATCTTTTAGTTGTTAACACGATGTTGAAAACTAAATTTTCGAATGAAGAGTATGCCAAACGTCACCACGGTGGATACCTTGGGGAACAATCTCGCAAACAAAGCGAAGATGAGAAGTAATATCAAATATTGATTCGTCACCATTCGTCACCATTTATCACACCATTCGTCACACCCATTTGGAAGATTAAGCTTTTACAAATAAGACAATTACATACAAGAGTAAGAGCGTGTGACAAATGGTGACGAATGAAAATTTAAAATCCCTGTAGTATGTGTTGATAACCTCGCATTCTTGGGGATTTTTACTCCTTTGCCTGCAAAAGTTCATTCGTATGAACGCGGACGTTCATAAGTATCAACGTAAACGTTCATTTAAATGAAAATATATTTTCGAACGTATGAACCGGCACGTTCATTTAAATGAAAATCCAGAGTCATACGTATCAACTTAGAGCAGCCAAATAGAGAAAAAGGGCAGTTGCACCAAACGGTTAGCAACTGCCCTTTTCTTTGATCAATCAATTATCCATTCTTTTACCCGAAATATCGGGTTAACGATCATTACCAACCCGGATTGTTTGGCAACTTAATACCTTCAGCATCGTAAAGCAAAATCTCATTCATCGGAATCGAGTTAAGATAGTGCTTCGATTCATCAAAAACTCGTTTATTCGTTCCATACGGAAGAATATATCCTTCGGTATCCACCACAGTCTTTCCTTTGTTTTCTGCCGTAACATGAGCCCCACGAGCAACATCGGGGTTCTCTGTCATATCCAGATACAACCCTTTTTTCCAACGCATAAGATCATAGTAACGAATGAACGTCCAGGTCATAAGCTCGGCTCTGCGTTCACGACGAATCTCCCAGATGAGTGGAGAAACCACTCCTGTTTTTGTCTCTATAGCAGATGTCCGCGCGGGATCGATAATATCAACACCACCTGCCTGTATCGCATTTGGACTCACATAAGTCAGACGTGCAATACCGGCACGATCTCTGAGTAGATTAACTGATTTATCCAGCTCAGCCTGAGACATCTGTCCAAGCTCGGCCACTGCTTCAGCATAATTCAATAATACTTCAGCATAGCCAAAAACCGGAGAATCCGTATGGTTCTGACCGTTTGTTGTCACCTGTGATCCGGTCAATGCAGGGTTGTTAAATAATACAATCCGGTAACCGGTATTGGCAGACAAACCTCCATCTTCTTTACCCGCATAGGCCCATTTCGGGGCAACCGCAGCAGTCAGCCGCTTATCGCGATTCATAAGGACATTCTCCATGGTCGCATCCCCTTTGTAATTAGAGGACTGTTTCACAGGCAAGCCATCTGTACAAGCATAGCTTTCAATCGCCGCTTTAGTCATCCCGTTGATTACGGTAGAGGTGTTTGTATAAGACTGTATAGAGTGCATCAGGATACTTGGCTGATAATCTTTGTACAAGAGCATCTCTTTACTGCTTTTCAGCTCTACAGAATTATAAACCGATTTATAATCGCTGTTTAAGGTAAACAGCTTACTATCAATAACAGCACCAGCATAGGATTTAGCTTTCTCCAGATAAGCTTTTGGATCACCCAGATTATGGTATTTACGGTAAGTTCCCTCGTAAAGCGCCACACGCGATGCTAATGCCGCTACGACATTCTTATTCACGGTATTTACCTGATCCGACAACAGCGTTTTATTATATGCATCATCGAGATCAGCCATTACTTTATCCATGACATCATTACGACTCATACGTGGTTGAAAGATCGATGGACGATCCGTTTCAACAAGAGTTTTATCAAAATAAGGAACATCGCCAAAACGCTGGACTAATCTGAAGTAACTGAATGCCCGGAAGAACTTTGCAACCCCTGTCCAGTGGTTTAGTTGTTCCTCGGTCATATTTGGAACAGAGCCCACACGTTCAAGCATCAGATTTGCCCGACGAATCTTTTCGTAATAGTTCTTCCAGTTTGAGTTAGTCGAAGCCGCGGTAGCGTCATACTGAGTAAAAACATTATTACAAAGGTCATCCGAGATATTCATGGTCGCTCCACCACTTTGAAAGTAAAATTCCGAAGACGTTCCAGTGCCGTTCCCATAGCCAAGGAATTCATCGTAAAACATCCACGCATACGTTCGAACATTCGACTCACTTGACCAGTAATTGATATCAGTAAAAGAATCTAAGGGCTCTCTGTCCAGAAAATCTGAGCAGGAATAGTTTCCCATGAGGGTCATACATAAAGCAACCGGAACCCAATACTTATTGATTTTATATCTTTTCATAAGGCTTATCATTTTATTCGATTAAAGGATTAAAAGTTTACTTGCAAACCAAATGAAACGGTTCTATAGAATGGGAATGTTCTACCCCATTGCGCCTCTGTATCATTGATCTCAGGGTCTACTGGTAATCTTTTGTTTTTGAACTCTGCCAGGTTCTCCCCGCTAAAAAAGATTCTGGCTTTCTGGATATACGCCTTTTTGGTCCAGCATTCAGGCAGAGTGTACCCTACGGTTAAATTTTTAAGACGTAGATAGGACAAATCACTCAGATAACGGGTCTGAGCGACAAAGTTATTTGAACCTGGTATAGACGAGTTAATTACGTTTACTGCATTTCCGGCATACGGATTCGGCCAGAATGCATTTGTATTTTCAGGAGTCCAGTAGTCCAGCTGGTGTTCATACATTGCGTCTGTACGGTTATAAAGTGGCATAATCAAGTCTGAAGCAGCCCAGTAATCTTTATCACCTACTCCTTGAAAGAAGACATTGAAGTCAAAGCCATAGCATGTTCCTCCCAACGTAAACCCATATTCAAATTTTGGCAGGCTATTGCCGATTTTTTTCAAATCACCATGATCGTCTACAGTTCCTTTACCCCAACTGATTTTATCATCTCCATCGAGATTAGCATAGCGCACATCACCGGGACCAAAAACAAATTTACCTTTCTGAAGTAATGCCTGAGAAGCGATGCCTTGTTTAAGCACCAATTTATCGCCCTGAGTTTCAAAATCTGACTCCTGAAGTAACCCTGCAGTTTCGAATCCCCATATTTCGCCCAATACCATTCCTTCGTAAAGTCCGCCCAACATCTTAGTCGGATTATCCTCATATTTGGTAATGACAGATTTCGCCGCAGAAAGAACTGCATTTGCGTATACACTGACGTTTTTATTAATCGTGTAATTAACATCTAAGGCAATCTCAAGACCACGAGTTCTGAGCGTACCCGTATTTTGCATGGATGGGCTACCCCCATACACATCAGGCAGAGGTCTGCCGGGGCTCAACATCCCGTCATTCACCCTTTGATACCAGTCTACATTCAGACCCAGAATATTATTCAGGAAGCGAGCATCCAAGCCCACATCAACGGTATTGATTCTTTCCCACGTAAGGGAACCCGGAACGAGATTTGGATTTTTAGGAGACGGCGAAACGATACCATTTACAATCCAGTTGGCATAAGAGTTACCCATGACTGACAGATAGGCGTTGTTTCTTACATTCTGATTTCCTATTGAACCATAAGATGCTCTCAGTTTAAGATCGCTTAACGCCGGTTTTAGTCCCTGCATAAACGACTCTTCAGACATGCGGTATCCGATTGATGCTGAAGGAAAGAAAGCCCAACGATCATTTCTTGGGAACTTGGAGGATCCATCCATACGACCGTTCAACTCCAACAGGTATTTCCCCATAAAATCGTAGTTAATACGCATGAAGTATCCTGCAATAGCATACTCCTGATTGTACGGAAAACATCCTTCGTAAGAAGCCGACACAAACTGAGTCCCTGTCGCAAGAGGGAATTCAGGGAAATTACTATCCATAAGACCGCGAATTTCTGAATAATTCCGTTCGCCCCTGTTCCATTCAATATTAGTACCCGCAATCACCTTCAGGTTATTATTATCGTTGATACTTTTCTCATAAGTAGCATAGGCATTTAATACCTGAGTCTGATCAATCGTATTGACTTTACTCATACGGTCGTGAGTACTTCCGGGAGCAACAAGCTTGGAATAGCTTGCACCGATATTATTTGCATCCATCGGACTCCAGAAGTCCCAAAGAGAAACAACCCCTCCGTTATTTTTTCGTCTGGCATTACTAAACGCAAGGCTATATTCTGCAGTAAGGTTAAGCCCTTCTATGATCCGGGCATTTAATGATCCCGACAAGCGGGTATTATCCGTTACCAGCTGACTCATATTTGCATTTGCCAGATAACCCGGAGCATGTCTGAAATATTTTCCCTGATAAGTTCCATAAGGGAAGTAGCTCCCCCAACGCATGTAGTATCCGAAATACCCATTTGAGGTATTAAACCCTGAATTATCATAATAGTTATACGGATAGTCGTACTCCTGACGCGAGAATAATGTGCGGAAATCGGCTGTCAGCCAAGGTGCAAGTTTCGTATTAAACCCAACGTTAGCATTGTAGCGACGCATGTTCTCATTATTCATTTTAAACATCCCCTCCTGGTTGCTATATCCCAAAGAAACAAGGAAAGATGAGTTCTCTCCCATATTGCCATTCATGGAGATGTTGTGACTATTCTGAGGAGCCCAGTTCTTAAGCATCTCCTGGTGAGGATCCCAGATCCGATAGAAATATGCTCTGCCATTGACGATCTCCCAGTCTTCCCCATAAACCATTTCACTCCCTTTTTTTCCATTCGGAAACTTCTGTTTCCAGTCCTGGATTTTAGGAAGCATATCTTTGAACACCATACCGAAAGCTTCAGCGACTTCACCGGCACGTTCCTTTGCCGCAATCAAAGCCGGAAGTTCAACGGTTGGGTCCGAAAATTGGACCAATGTGGTAGGAGAGTTCCACGCAACATTGCCATTATAACTCACGTTTACCTTATCTGTCTTTCTTCCTGTTTTCGTTTTAATCAATATAACACCGAACGCACCACGAGCACCATAGATAGAAGACGAAGCGGCATCCTTCAGCACAGAGATACTCTCTACATCGGCAGGATTAAGCATTGACAGATCATCCATAGGTACACCATCGACTAAAACAAGAGGACTTCCGGAAACCTTACCATCGATGACCGTACCCGCTCCACGAATAGATAGAGCACTGGCACTTCCCAACTTTCCACTCTTAGAAGTAATGGCTAACCCTGGGGTTGTACCTTGTAAACTCTTAGTGACATCAATATTCGCTTTACTACCTATTGTCTTTTTCACATCCACAGTGGAAACTGCTCCCGTAAGATTTTCTTTTTTCTGGGTACCAAAACCTACCACCACAATTTCACTCACCTGCTGAGCATCCTCTTCCAGGGTCACTTTTATTGAACGTTGTCTCCCCACAGAGACATCTTGCGTCTTATACCCAATGTAAGAAAATTCAAGGATCCCATTTTGAGGCACATCCAAAGAAAATAGTCCTTCTGCATCCGTCATAGTTCCGATCGTAGTACCTTTTACTACGACATTTACACCGACCAACGGTTCACCTTTATTGTCAGTAACCGTTCCATTCACTTTCATGTTAGCTTGTTGAAAGGCAGAGCGTTCAGCTCTTAACGATGAAATATCGGGAAAAATTGCAGCTGTACAAACAGCAAGCCCAACTACAGAAAGCCGTTTCATGAGTTGACCCGAAAAACATAATCTGTTTTTTTTATTCATATCTGGAATTGAATTAAGGATAGTTCGGTTTAATATATATTTTGTTAGGTTAGCTTTCATGGCTCTTGCACAAATATAGAGTTACACATTTCTTCTGAAGGTTGAAAAGAAGAGATTAACTTTGACTGTGCTAAAAATAAACCTTAATTACTAACTGTATATTTTATTAGGCATAACTAAAACAAATATTTTTGAATTAAAGTTTCATAAAGTAGTAATAAAGGACATATCAAGCCATAATGTTAAAATACAAGATGATTATATAAAGGAAAGAGATATTAGAAATCAGACAAAAAAAGCGACCTCCTGAAACAGGAGGTCGCTTTCAATATATTTTAATTCTAAGAATTAGAATTCGCAATTTTTCGGAGTACGAGGGAAAGGAATTACGTCGCGAATATTGCCCATACCTGTAACAAACAGAAGCAAACGCTCAAATCCTAATCCAAATCCTGAGTGAGGAGCTGTTCCGAAACGACGGGTATCAAGATACCACCACAAGTCTTTCATTGGAATACCAAGCTCTTCAACACGGCCCACAAGCTTATCGTAATCTTCTTCACGTTGAGAACCACCGATGATTTCACCGATTTTCGGGAACAATACATCCATTGCACGTACTGTTTTACCATCATCATTTTGCTTCATATAGAACGCTTTGATGTCTTTCGGATAATCGGTAAGGATCACTGGTTTTTTGAAGTGATTTTCAACCAAATAACGCTCATGCTCCGACTGAAGGTCTGTGCCCCAGTCAACCGGGAATTCGAATTTCTGCCCTGAAGCTTTTAGAATTTCTACCCCCTCAGTGTACGGAAGACGAACGAAGTCGTTTTCTACAACAAACTTCAATCTTTCGATCAACTCTTTGTCGTACATCTCGTTTAGGAATGCCAGATCATCCTGACAATTATCCAAAGCATACTGAATCAGATATTTCAGGAAGTCTTCAGCCAGATTCATATTGTCAGCAATCTCAAAGAAAGCAACTTCAGGCTCAATCATCCAGAATTCAGCAAGGTGACGCGGAGTGTTAGAATTTTCGGCACGGAAAGTAGGACCGAAAGTATAGATAGATCCCAAAGCCATAGCCCCCAATTCACCCTCAAGCTGACCTGAAACGGTCAGATTCGCGTGTTTTCCGAAGAAATCAGCAGTATAGTCCACTGTTCCTTCCTCATTGCGCGGAGGATTCTCCATATCAAGCGTAGTCACCTGGAACATAGCCCCAGCACCTTCAGCATCAGACGCTGTGATAAGCGGAGTGTGAAGATAGAAGTAACCACGATCATTGAAATACTTGTGAATGGCAAAAGCCATATGGTGGCGAATACGCAATACTGCTCCAAAGGTATTTGTTCTCGGACGCAAATGCGCAATCTCACGTAAGAACTCCAGGGTATGTCCTTTCTTCTGCAAAGGATATGTGGTTGGATCAGCAGAACCGTAAATTACGATTTCAGTAGCCTGAATTTCTGCCGACTGACCTTTTCCCTGAGATTCAACCAATGTTCCTGTTACACTGATTGAAGCACCTGTAGTAATTGGTTTAAGAAAATCTTCTCCAAATTTCTCTACATCTGCTACAATCTGAATATTATTGATTGTTGAACCATCATTTAAAGCAATAAAGCTTACATGTTTGTTTCCACGACGGGTACGTACCCATCCTTTCACATTAATTGCCGAACCGAAGGCACCACATTTTAATGCGTCGACGATCTTCGTTCTTTGTATTTCCATAGCTAATATCTTCATTCTAAAAGCCGGCGTAGAATATACGGCCGGCTTTTATTATTTATTATATCTGTTATTCGAATGCGCCCATTTTAAGCATATTCACTTCGTCCTGAGTTAAATATCTCCAACGACCACGTGGTAGATTTTTCTTAGTCAGACCAGCAAACATAACACGGTCAAGCTTGATTACACGGTAACCTAAGTGTTCGAAAATACGACGAACAATACGGTTTTTACCCGAGTGAATCTCAATACCAATTTGTTTTGCATCGTCCTCATCGGCATAGCTGATTGCATCTGCGTGGATTTCGCCATCTTCAAGCTCAATACCACTTGCAATTAGCTTGATGTCTTCCATTGTCACTTCTTTATCCAACCAAACATGATACACTTTTTTCTTATCATATTTCGGGTGAGTAAGTTTAGAAGCTAAATCTCCATCGTTTGTTAGCAAAAGTACACCTGTTGTATTACGGTCCAGGCGACCTACCGGATAGATACGCTCAGTACAAGCATTCTTCACCAGGTCAAGCACAGTCAAACGTTCTTGCGGATCATCCGAAGTAGTCACACAATCTTTTGGTTTGTTCAGCAATACATACACTTTTCCTTCCGGCTCAACGGTTTTTTCGTGGAAAAGAACAGTATCTGTTCTGCTTACTTTAGTACCTAATTCTGTTACTACTTCACCGTTTACAGTCACTGCACCAGATGCAATATATTCATCCGCCTCACGACGAGAACATAAACCTGCATTCGCCAGATACTTGTTCAGGCGGATAGGCTCGTTCGGGTCAGAGAACAGGTCTTTGTATTCAATTTGTTTTTTCTTGCTGTATTTAGCGTTCGGATCGTAGATGTTGTTACGGAAGTTGCTGCTTTTTGCTTTGAATCCTGAACGAGATCCACCGCCAAAACTTCCACCACCACGGTTTTGTCCACCACCGAAGCTTCCACCGCCACGGTTCTGTCCGCCACCAAAGCTTCCACCGCCACGGTTTTGTCCACCACCATAGCTTCCGCCACCACGGTTTTCACCATAGCCGCCGCGATTTTGTCCGCCGCCATAGCTTCCGCCACCACGGTTTTCGCCGTAACCTCCGCGGTTTTGTCCACCACCGAAGTTACCGCCACCACGGTTTTCACCATAGCCACGATCGTTTCCACCACGGTCATTCCCGTAAGAGTTACGCTCGTAACCACCGTCGTTATTGAAATTGCGATTATTGTTGTAAGTGCGACGTTCGTCATTTCCATACGAACGACGTTCACCGAAATTGTTAGGTCTTTGCTCAAATGATCTCTTCTCGAAACCACCCTCTCTGTAATTACTTTGCTGAGAGTTTCCAAATCTTGAATTGTTGTCATTGTAGGATTTACGTGGACGGAACCCCTCACGGTTATCCTCTCCTCCGAATCCTGCACCATCGTTTCTGTAGCTATTATTACCATCACGGTTTTCAAATTTAGCCGCAGTAATGCGAGGTCGTTTTGGTCTTCTTTCTGAATCCATATTTAAGTATTTATTACTTGGTTATGAAGCCTCACGGCTTCTTTTTTTTATTATCACTAAAAAAGGCAATATTATATTCCTGTGTATGAATGAGGAGTAATTTGCTTCAATTCTTCTTTCACTGCATCTGAGACATTTAATGTATCAATAAATGCTTTTATTGAATTCGCAGTTATCCCTTCGTTTGTTCTTGTAAGTGCTTTCAATGCCTCGTAGGGTTGTGGATAACCTTCTCTGCGCAAAATTGTCTGTATCCCTTCTGCTACAACTGCCCAGCAGTTCTCAAGGTCGTTATATAACGCATTTTCGTTTAGAAGAAGCTTGTTTAATCCTCTTAAAGTACTGTTAAATGCCACCATCGTATGCGCAAAAGGCACACCTACGTTACGCAAAACAGTTGAGTCAGTCAAATCTCGCTGAAGACGGGAGATTGGTAATTTCATTGATAAATGATCGAAAATAGCATTTGCCATTCCCAGGTTACCTTCCGAGTTTTCGAAATCAATCGGATTAACTTTATGAGGCATTGCAGAAGAGCCCACCTCGCCAGCTTTAATCTTTTGTTTGAAATACTCCATTGAAATGTATTGCCAGAAATCTCTGTCCAAATCGATTATAATGGTATTGATTCGCTTCATTGCATCGAACAAGGCTGCCAGATTATCATAATTTGAAATCTGAGTTGTCCATGCTTCTCTATCTATACCCAACTTATTTTTTAAGAAGTTTGCTCCAAACTCTTTCCAGTCAATTGCAGGATAAGCAATATGATGAGCATTGAAGTTTCCTGTTGCACCTCCGAATTTACCACTGATTGGCGTTTCTTTCAAAATAGCCAGTTGCTGCTCCAGACGATAAACAAAAACCATAATCTCTTTTCCCAGGCGGGTTGGAGACGCCGGTTGTCCATGAGTTTTTGCCAACATTGAAATACCGCTCCATTCGTTTGCATAAGCGGTCAAAGTTGAAATCAATTTCTCAAGCTGAGGAATGTAGTTCTGTACCAGAGCATCTTTAATTGACATCGGCACAGAAGTATTATTAATATCCTGTGAGGTCAATCCAAAGTGAATAAATTCTTTATAAGCCTCCAGACCCAAAATATCAAATTTCTCTTTGATAAAGTATTCTACCGCTTTTACGTCGTGATTTGTCACTGACTCAATCTCTTTGATATGAGCTGCATCACTCTCGCTAAAACCTTCATAAATAGCTCTTAGCTGCGGGTAAACAGCAGGTTCAACACCTTCTAACTGAGGCAGGGGTAATTCACACAATGCAATAAAATACTCGATCTCAACAAGAACACGGTATTTGATTAATGCAAACTCTGAAAAAAAGTTCGCCAGTTCCACACTTTTATCTCTGTATCGACCGTCTATTGGAGAAATAGCAGTTAAAGAATTCAGTAACATAAATATAATATTATTTGGTACTACAAAAATATATTATTCTTCTATGTATAAACGAATTTTTCAAAATTTATTTCGTATATCGTCGCGGATATCTGAACAAAATTGCAACAAATGCTGCAACTCCCATCAAAAATGGATAGTACAAATAAGGGATGATCGAAATCGGTGAAATCTTAGCCAGCCCGGCTGCCATAAGCAACTGTGCTCCATAAGGAATTATCCCCTGAACAAAACAGGAGAAGGTATCCAGCAATGATGCTGATTTTCTTGGATCAACATCAAAACGTGTTGCTATATCCTTTGCTATTGGTCCTGCCGTAATAATTGCAATCGTATTATTGGCTGTACATAGGTTCGCAAAACTTACCAGTCCGGCAATACTAAATTCTGCAGCTCGTTTGGACTTAATATTTCGGGTCAATAAATGAATAATATAGGCTATACCGCCATTGTAGCGGATCATTTCGAGCATACCACCAGCCATCAGTGTAATGATGATCAGCTCACTCATGCCCATAATTCCTCCACCCATGGCATTCATCCAGCCGAGCGGATCAAAAGCTCCCTGAAACATTCCGATCACACCACTCAATATCGTTCCAAGAACCAACAGTCGGATTACATTCATACCCATAAGCGCACTAATGAGCACAAACAGGTAAGGAACGACTTTTATAAATTCTATAGGAGTTGTATCGGGCACAACGGTAATAGACTGTCCAATAAACAAATATATTAAAAATATTACAACAGCAACAGGGGCTACAATCAGGCTATTTACCTTGAACTTATCTTTCATTTCACACCCCTGAGTCTTAGTTGCTGCAATCGTCGTATCAGAAATAAACGAAAGATTATCGCCAAACAAGGCTCCCCCTACGACAACGGCAGTCATCATAGGCAACTCCACTCCTGTTTTCGCTGCGATTCCTACTGCAACGGGGGTAAGCGCAATGATTGTACCCACAGAGGTTCCGATCGAGAGTGAGATAAAACATGCTGCCAGGAAGATTCCACCGATTAGGAGATAGTCCGGTAAAAGACTTAAAGCCATGTTCACCGTAGCATCAACAGCACCCATCGCTTTGGCTGTTTGAGCAAAAGCTCCGGCTAAAATGAAAATCCAGATCATGAGCAGAATATTCTTATTTGCAGCTCCGACAGAGAAATGCTCCACTCGTTCTGCGAGGGTTTTATCCGGAGTAATCATCACTGATACTATTGCAGAGAGCAAGAAAGCTACCGTTATCGGCATTTTATAAAAATCACCCAAAATCAAAGATACGATCAGGTAAGATGCCAGAAATACCAGCAAAGGAAGAAGTGCTATCGGTTTTGGTTTAGGGGTACGTTCTGTTGTTTGCGCCATAATTCTTTCTGAAAGTTATATAGTAAGTTACAAACTTAGTCATTAATCTATGAACAAGAAAGGAGAAAAAAGGATCAATACATATAATTAATTGTATTTCAGTTCTATTAATCTATTGATTCATAGATTTAACAAGCAATTTTCGTCTTATTCTTAACAACAGATTCAATCCTTTAGAACTACCACATAGAATTTGTTAATAAATATTTATCAAATGTACTTCAAAACACTTACATGTTAAAATATAGGCTTAAACAATGCGTACAACCTGTCATTATAGTTAAATACAGTCAAATGTTAACGCTGTAATTTGGAAAGCTCAGCTCTGTCGCTTATATTTGCATCAGTTTTTCATGGTATTAGATTTAAGGTTAATAAAGGGTTTAGGTTGTCGTGAGACAACCTTTTCTTTTTTATAAATGTTTATACTGCAAAATTCCCTATATTGCCCGTTCAATAGCAGGAATAAATAAGTAACACAATACCATCAATAACTATGATATTGACGAAATTTCTTTTTCATTTTCTGGACTCACGCAACGAGCAGATAAACAATTATGCATGTAATGCACCTTCCATTCAGAACAACCAATTACTTTATTTGATTCAAAAAGCATCGGGCACTCTTTGGGGCACGACACACCGTTATGAATCCATACAGCATTATGAAGATTTTGCCAGACAAGTTCCCCTGCAAACCTATGATACATTAAAACCATTTATCGACAGAGCCGTTAACGGTGAGTCCGATGTCCTATGGGATGGAAAAGTTAAATGGTTTGCTAAATCGTCAGGTACGACAAACGATAAGAGCAAATTTATTCCGGTAACGCAGGATGCCCTGGATGATTGTCATTATAAAGCAGCAAAAGACACCATGGCGCTATACTCCCGGATCAATCCGAACAGTTCGCTTTTAGGTGGCAAGAGTCTGATCCTTGGGGGCAGCCACGAGCTTAAGAACGAAAATGCGCACACCTTCTCAGGAGACCTTTCGGCCATTCTGCTTCAAAATACTCCGGATTACTTCAATCTGGTTCGCGTCCCGGATAAAAAAATCATTCTTATGCACGAATGGGAAGCAAAACTAAAGGCTATTATTGAGTCTACACGACAGGCGGATGTTCGCAGCCTTGCCGGCGCACCTTCCTGGATGATGGTGATGATTAAAGCGATGCTTGAAGCTACCGGGAAACAATACCTGACTGAAGTATGGCCTAACCTCGAAGTATTCTTTCACGGAGGCATCAGTTTCATTCCTTATCGCGAACAATATAAATCGATCATCCCATCGGATAAGATGCACTATATGGAAACGTACAATGCTTCGGAGGGCTTCTTCGCCATCCAGAATGATCTGAATGACCCTGCCATGCTCCTTATGCTCGACCTTGGCATATTCTACGAATTTATCCCTATGGATAAATTTGACGGAACAAATTCAACAGCCATCCCAATTGAGGAGGTTGAACTAAATAAAAATTACGCACTCGTAATCTCTACCAATGCCGGATTATGGAGGTATATCATTGGAGACACGGTGAAGTTTCTCTCCAAAAACCCCTATAAGATTGTAATTACAGGTAGAACAAAACATTATATAAATGCTTTTGGTGAAGAACTCATGGTCGATAATGCGGATAAAGCGCTCGAAAAAGTAGCAGCAAAATATGATGTCCGGATCATAGACTATACCGCGGCTCCTGTATTCATGTCTAATAAAACGAAAGGGAAGCATCAGTGGATTATCGAGTTCGACCGTACCCCGTCTGATATGACCTCATTTATTGCTGATTTCGACGAAGCTTTGAAGGAGCAAAACTCCGATTACGAAGCAAAACGCTACAAAAGCATCACATTAGATCTGCCGGAGGTCATTGCCGGACGTAAAAATATTTTTCACGACTGGCTCAGTTCAAGAGGGAAACTTGGAGGACAGAATAAGGTGCCACGTTTGTGCAACGACCGGAAAATTATTGACGAAGTATTACTTCTACTCTCCTAAAAAGAAAACCCCCGTTATAGCGAACTATAACGGGGGTTTTTATATAATCAGAAAATTAATACGTCAACATTTCTGGTTTCAGATTCTCAAACTCTGTACCTGAAGGTTTTTTGTAAATAAATCCGATCGGAGACCATCTGTTTGGCCATCCATCTTTGATGTAGTTATTTACCACAAGCTTGTACGCATGTTTCCCTTTTGCAAGACCAATCTGAGCTTTTGTTTTGTTGTGTCTGCTTAGCTTATCATTTTCAACAACCAACTGACCATCAATAAATAACTGATCAAGATCTGTTGACAATGTATAAACACCATCTTCCGGGAACTCTACATACCCTTCGAATACAACAACGTTAGGCTGATTCATATCCATCTTAGGAGCGCCTGAATCTTTCCCTGAGAAGTTTTTACAAACAGTACTATCTGTAAATACAGCAGTTGCTAATGCTTTGTTTGAAGTAAACAAACCTTCAGCCACTTTCGCTTTTACACCCTGAACTGAAGATTTGATCTCAAGAGCTGGCAAAAGAGCTTTCTTCTCAGCCAAAACTGAACGTGATTTACTCATTTTACCAGAAGGTAGAAGCGTCGCAATTTTAATCTGAGTATCAGCAGTTACCTTAATCGGAGCGCTGTATACTGTCGAAGTTGCTTTAGGCTCTGAACCATCCAATGTATAAACCATCGGCAAATCTCTCGTATTTTTAAATTCTACAGAAGTACTATCTCCTGTGAATACTACGTTAGAAGTCAATGTCCCTTCCGGCATTGGAATATGGTAGTTTACGTCATACGCATCCATACGCACATAAGCATTGTTGATACGTTTCGCAAAAGAGCTCCAGTCTTTGTTCGCAGCTGGCGTCCATGTTACCTCTGCCAATGCAATGGTACGAGGATAAATCATGTATTCCATCTGTGATTCATTCAGACAGTATTCTGTCCACATGTTTGTCTGTGCACCAAGAATAAAGCTGTGTTTGTCTGCAGGAAGCTCCGCAGGAATCGGGTTGTAGCTGTATGTTTTCTCCAACGTTGCATATCCACCGATTGACGTAGGCTCTACTTCAGCAGCACCTTGCAAGTGGTCAATATACAAACCACCTGATCCCGGAGTCATAATCACCTCGTGGTTTTCATTTGCAGCTGCAATACCACCAGACTCACCTCTCCAGCTCATCACAATTGCCCCCGGAGCCAAACCACCTTCAAGGATTTCATCCCATCCGATCATTTTTTTACCCAATGACGCAATGTGTTTCTCCATACGGGTTACCGCATAACTTTGCAATTGCTCTTCTACGCTGTGCCCTTTCTTCGCTTTCAAGCCAAGGCTTTTTGCGCGTGCCTGACATTTTGGACACTCTGCCCATTTGTTCTTCGGACACTCATCTCCACCAATGTGGAAATATTGAGAAGGGAAAAGAGCTGCGACCTCAGTCACAATATTTTCAAGGAATTTGAATGTCTCTTCGTTACCTACACAATATACATCTTCCTCAACACCCCAGATAATACGTGGCTGTTTGAAAGGACCGCCTGTACAAGAGTATTCAGGATAAGCTGTCAAAGCAGCCAAAGCGTGACCTGGAAGTTCAATCTCAGGAACTACCTCGATGTAACGCTCAGCAGCATAAGCTACCACCTCTTTTACTTGCTCCTGAGTATAGAAGAAAGGACCATATTTCTCGCCGTTACCTTCGATACGGTGTGAGCCCATTTCTGTCAGCTTAGGGTATTGTTTGATTTCGATACGCCAAGCCTGATCTTCTGTCAAGTGCCAGTGGAATTTATTCATTTTGAACATTGCAAGAATGTCCAGTTGTTTTTTTACGTTTTCCACGCTTGCAAAGTGACGACAAACGTCAAGCATCAAACCGCGGTAACGGAAAGCAGGCTCATCTTTTACGCTCACTGCCGGAACAGCCCACTCAATATTATTTACTACTTTTTTGCTTTCAATTTCTGCCGGAAGAAGTTGCAACAAGGTCTGAATACCATAGAAAGCTCCTTGTGGAGTTCTGGCTTCAATCGTCACACCATCTTTATCCGATTTAAGTAAGTACCCTTCGTGACCTACAGGCACACGTGGATTTAATTGTAGTCTGATTGCATTTGTAGCATCTGCTTCTTCGATTTTCAAATCAAAACCAGTGGATAGCTTTAGTTTCGAAGCTAAAAATGCAGCTGGTTGAGACAGATCCGGAGAGCTTACGATCAATTTTGTACCGCTGTTAAGCACAAATTGCGAAAGAGAATCCGTAACGGTAAGTTCTAACGGTTTTGGAATAACGTTGATTCCTTCGTTGTAGCTACGCGTTGGCTGCGCACCATCCTGACAACTAAACGTCATAAACGACATGGTAATCGCCATGGCACTTACAAAGATTTTTTTCATTTAGAAATTAAATTAGAAGATTTATTCATAAGTACAGAATCCGAAGTTTATACTCCAAAATCCGCAAAATATTTCACAACGACAGAGTATTTGAAATTTTGAATAATATCAGAAATATTGTTCAAAATTCAAGAAATAAGACTCATCTCGCCAATGCTACTGCAATAATAATAAAAAGTAGATACATTCTCTAATCAAAGTTACCTATTGTAACTAAAATAGGCTCTTCTTATTAAAAATTTTGATTTGATATCCTATTCACGTCTGCAGGTACTTATAATGTGTCGGTCAAAAATAACGAAAGAGGAGTAATACAATTAAAAAAGGCGCTCTTTGCAGAGCGCCTTAAATATATCAAAAGAAGATTTCTTATTTGCAAGAAGCACAAGCCGGCTTGATTTGTTTGAAGAAATCGTTTCCTTTATCATCTACAAGGATGAACGCAGGGAAGTCAACTACTTCAATTCTCCAGATAGCTTCCATACCCAATTCCGGATATTCAACCAATTCTACTTTCTTGATGTTGTTCTGTGCAAGAATAGCAGCCGGTCCTCCGATACTACCAAGATAGAATCCACCATGTTTTGCACAAGCATCAGTCACCTGTTGTGAGCGGTTACCTTTTGCAATCATGATTTTGCTTCCACCATTCGCCTGGAACAGATCAACATATGAGTCCATACGACCTGCTGTTGTAGGTCCGAATGATCCTGAAGGCATTCCCTGTGGAGTTTTAGCAGGACCTGCATAATAGATCGGGTGATTTTTAACGTACTCAGGAAGACCCTCTCCGGCTTCGATACGTTCTGCAAGTTTCGCATGAGCGATATCACGACCTACGATGATTGTTCCGTTCAAAGACAAACGAGTCGCTACAGGATATTTTGAAAGCTCTTTAAGGATTTCATCCATCGGACGGTTCAAATCGATTTTCACTGCATCACCTTCTCCGGCTTTGCGGTACTCTTCTGGAATAAAACGTCCCGGATTGTCTTCTAATTTCTCAACCCAAAGACCATCTTTGTTGATCTTAGCTTTGATATTACGGTCAGCCGAACAAGACACGCCCATACCTACAGGACAAGATGCACCATGACGAGGCAAACGGATAATACGGATATCATGTGCAAAATACTTACCACCAAACTGAGCACCTAATCCCAGTTTTTGAGAAGCTTCAAGCACCTGTTTTTCAAGTTCGATATCGCGGAAAGCCTGACCAAGTTCGTTTCCTTCCGTTGGCAATTCATCGTAGTAACGTGCAGAAGCAAGTTTTACAGTTTTCAGGTTCACTTCAGCTGAAGTTCCACCGATCACAAAAGCAACGTGGTAAGGAGGACAAGCCGCAGTACCAAGTGTCGCCATCTTTTCAACTAAGAAGTTAAGAAGTTTGTTTGGCGTAATCAATGCTTTCGTTTCCTGATACAAATATGTTTTATTCGCAGATCCACCACCTTTAGCCATGAATAAGAATTTGTATTCCATTCCTTCAGTAGCATAAAGATCGATTTGTGCTGGAAGATTTGTTCCTGTATTTACCTCATCATACATGTTCAAAGGAGCATTCTGAGAGTAACGTAGGTTCTCTTCTGTATATGTTTTGTAAATACCTAATGAAAGAGCTTTCTCATCATTGCTTCCAGTCCACACCTGCTGACCTTTTTTACCCATAACGATAGCTGTACCCGTATCCTGACAAGTAGGAAGCTGGCCTTTAGCAGCCACTTCAGCATTGCGAAGCATAGTAAGAGCTACATATTTATCGTTGTCAGAAGCTTCAGGATCGCTAAGAATCTTAGCCACTTGCTCGTGGTGTGAAGTACGAAGTAAGAAAGAAACATCACGCATTGCAGCATTTGCGAGTTTAGTCAAACCTTCTTCTTCTACTTTTAATACTGTAGTACCTTCAAACTCAGAAACACTCACGTGATCCTTCGTCAACAGATAGTATTCTGTCTTATCCTTTCCCATTGGGAATGGCTCTTGGTAATTAAACGGTTTTGTTGCCATAATTAAATTATATATTTAGCTATTAGTGTGTTCTATGTATTCCAGATCTTCCATGCGGCATCTGCCTGCAAATATAGCATTTGCAATCCATTGATGACAACCGCACCCTGATCTTTTCCATTTTTCATAAACTGTGTTTCAGCAGGATTGTAAATCAGATCATACAGCAAATGTTTGTCTGTCAGAAACTCATACGGAATTTCGGGAGCTTGCTCCACATGAGGATACATCCCCAATGGGGTTGTATTTACTATGACCGTATAGGTTTTCAACAGGTCCGCTGTCAGTTGTTCATAACTTACAATACCGCTCTTCTGATCGGATTTACGAGAGACATAAAGGGTTTTCAACCCTTCGTTCTCGAGTCCGTAACGTACGGCCTTAGAAGCACCTCCTGTACCGAGGATAAGCGCATGAGTATGTTCTGATTTCAGAAATGGACGAATAGCGTTCATAAATCCGATAACATCGGAATTATAGCCGATAAACTTCCTTCCCTGGGGTGTCTCTTCGACACGAATCACATTAACAGCCCCGATTGCCCGGGCCGTATCGTCCAGTGCATCCAGATAAGGGATAATCTGCTCTTTATAGGGAATAGTGACGTTCATCCCTTTGAGCTGTTCCTGAGCAAAAAGAGCAGGAATCTCATCGAGCGAAGGGAGTTCAAAATTCTCATAAGTAGCATCAATCTGCTCTTTGAGGAACTTCTCGCCAAAATATCCTTTCGAAAAAGAGTGCGACAAAGGAAAACCTATCAGTCCGTACTTATCCATAAATGATGATTTAAGAAAAAAGAAAGGCTGTCTTCTGGATGGACGACAGCCTTTCATGTATTTGATATTATCTTTGTTTCAAATATTCTGTTACATTTGATTCAATTCTGGCAGCGATATCTTCGTGCGCAGCTTCCATAAACTTCTCTCCTGTAATCTTTTCGAAAAGCTCCATGTAACGTTCGCTGATTCCTTTCACAATCTCATCTGTCATTTCAGGTACAGCTTGTCCCTCTTTGCCCTGGAATCCATTCTCCATTAACCATTCACGAACGAACTCTTTAGAAAGCTGACGCTGAGCCTCTCCCTTCTCGAAACGCTCCTGATATCCCTCGTGATAAAAGTAACGCGAAGAATCTGGTGTGTGAATCTCATCGATCAAATAAATGATACCATCACGTTTTCCAAACTCATATTTTGTATCAACAAGGATCAAGCCTCTTTCATTTGCAATTTCTGTACCACGCTCAAAAAGAGCCATTGTATATTTTTCAAGGATTGCATAATCTTCTTCTGATACTAATCCCTGACGAAGGATCTCTTCTTTCGAGATATCCTCATCATGAAATCCCTGATCTGCTTTAGTAGTCGGAGTAATGATCGGAGTCGGGAACTTTTGGTTCTCACGCATTCCATCTGGCAGTTGAACACCACAAATCTCTCTTACACCATTTTTATAAGCACGCCACGCACTTCCACAAAGATACCCACGAACGATCATCTCCACAGGGAAAGACTTACACTGAACTCCCACAGTAATCATCGGGTCAGGAGTAGCCATTTTCCAGTTTGGACAAATATCGTTTGTTGCATCCAGGAACTTAGCAGCAATCTGATTCAACATTTGACCTTTAAAAGGAATTCCTTTTGGAAGTACAACATCGAAAGCAGATATGCGGTCACTCACCACCATTACAAGTAATTCGTCATTGATGTTATATACATCACGCACTTTACCATGATAAACACTCTTTTGTCCCGGGAAATTAAAATCCGTTTTAGTTAAAGCATTCATTTTTTGAACCTATTATTGATTGTAAAAGTTTCTGAGCTTGAAAGCACAAAAATAAAAAAAAGAAGGGTTGATTTAAGAACGAACGAGTGATTATTTTAATGAAAATACAATATCATTCTTAAACAAGGAGATAATATAAAAAAAAGAAAGCACTAACCGGCTTTCACCGAAAAGTGCTTTCTCTTATATCTGGTTTAATTATTTAACCAATGAACTGAAATTTGAGTTTCCAACAAATTTAGCGAACTCAAGGTCAGTAGCAGCCATTTTAGCATAAGATGGAGCCATTTTGATAGCTTCTCTTAGGTTGTTGATCACCATTGACTCGTTGTTTGTTCTTGCTCCAACAACTGCCATTAGGTAGTAAGTTGTTGCATCTGGAGTTTGGATACCAGAAAGAGTTGTTTTAGCTGCGTTGTATTCTTTTGCAAGAATTTGAGCAACAGCTGCATTGTTGTTTTTCACATCACCGAATGAACGTACAGCGTTAGCGTAGTCACCGTTAGCAGTGTAAAGAGCACCAAGAGCAGCGTTGATACCGTCAGCTGAAGCAGCTCTACCGAAGTATTCCTGAGCTTTTCTGTTGTTACCTTTAGCTAATTCGATCAAACCAAGGTTCATTTGAACTTCAGCAGCAGAAGAAGAAACTTGAGCTGCTTTGTTGAAGTAACCTTCAGCTTTAGCCAAGTCACCAGCTTCGAAAGCCAAAAGACCAAGGTTGTTATATCCACGGAAATCATTTGAATAGATTTCAGAAGCTTTTTTGTAGATCGTCTCACGGTCAGCACCAGAGATAGTAGCAGCATAAAGAAGCTCTTCTACGTTAAGTGCGCTTGGGTTAGATTTTGCCAAAGAAGCAATTTCTTCGTCAGATTTACCGATAAGATTTACTGACGCTGTCAATTTCGAACGACGAAGTTGTGGAAGGATATCTTTCGCAATTACGTCAAATGTAGAAGACATTTTTTTGATCTCTTCGTCACGAACTGCAGGATCTTCGTACATAGAAAGAACACGAAGAACAAGTTCTTTATCCTGAATATCAGATTTCTCCATCAATTCTTTGAAACCATCCCAGTCTTCAGCAGTGAATTTACCTTCGATAGCTGCGTCGATTTTCGATTTTTTCATTTGTTTTTGCATGTAACCTTGAGTTGCTTTCTCACGAGATCCAGCTAATTTCTCATTTAGGTCATACGCTCCATCAGGAGATGCATATGAAGAAATTTCTAAACCAACCAACTCTCTGTTAGCAGCGCTAACTGCACTTTTCATTGAATCCTGAAGAGCTTTCATCTCGTTAGAGTTCAATTGAGAAGAACGCAAAGTTGCTTGTTGGATTAAGAACAACACCTGAGCACGGTAAGCCTGGTTGATAATTCTTTGGAATTTATCAGCACCCAAAGCAGGGTTTGCATTTGCTGCACTTGATAAAGTTTCAGTAGAAATAACACCATCAGCTACTTTTACACGTGGTAAGCTGTAAACTTTTGATTTTACTTTTACTTTGAAATCAAGGAATAATTCTGATTTACGCATAGCCGGTACATAATCAAATGAAACTGGCATTGAGTATTTTCCACCCGCTTTGTAAGAAATCGTATTGTTGTTACCTTTTACGCTTTCTCCCTGGAATGTTACAGAAGCAGATTTAACTTCCTGACCGTTGAACACCAATACTGGAGTTACAGTCACTTCGCCTTTTTTGTTGAAGTATTTCTCAGGGAAAGTACCATCAACCATGGCATTTACTTTTCCACCTTTCACTTCAAGCGGAGAAGGGTTTACTTTAAACATATCCGGACTCAATGGTCCCATCTTTTTACAAGATGCCGTGAATGCAACTAAAACAGCCATCAACAATGGCAAGTAAAGTTTTCTAATCATGATTTTGAAAATTAAGTTGGTATTTCTGTAAATTTATAATATTCAACTGTAATATTGGAATTTAGCAGTCTCTAACACGACTACACCATTCCTTGCAAGACGCAAATTTATTCTCTTTTTTCGAACAATGAAAGAAATTTTTCTTTTTTTGAGCTAAGAAGGTGCAAATAGTTCATTTACAGGTGCATTTTGAGCTAAATAAATAAAACAAAATGGTCTATTTTTTCTTCTTTCAATAAATTTCATCCTAAAAAAGCTGAAGCACGCATATAAATGAATATAAACACAATATCAGTAAATTCGTCTCTCCTTTACTAAGACGCTCATTTTTTTACGAATCTGATCAATATATTGCAGGTATATTAAATATTTATCCGTGCATAATAAATAAAAACGCGCGTAAGGGGGAATTTACAAAAATCCCCCAGTTGGTGATTAATTTTCATGAATATTCGGACATATGATATTTAGTTCTTTGGGGAGAGTATAAGTCTAAAAAGTCTATACTTTATCATTGCTCCATTCTACTTTTTGAACAGATCCTTTTTCACTTTATTTGAAAAAAATCACGCAAAGGCTTGCATAATTCAAAAAATCCCCCTACTTTTGCAACGCAATTAAGAAACAAGGTGCCATAGCTCAGTTGGTAGAGCAAAGGACTGAAAATCCTTGTGTCCCCGGTTCGATTCCTGGTGGCACCACAAAAAAACCCTCACAGAATCATGTGGGGGTTTTCTTGTATTTAATCGTCATGTTTTGTTTTCTCTATTATTTTTGAGATAGAAAAACAGACTAAGAAAACTCTCCGCAAAAAACAAACTCCAAATAAAATGATTACAGTTACTAACCTTGGTATTCAATTCGGAAAACGCAAACTTTTCGAAGATGTCAATCTGAAATTTACTTCCGGAAACTGTTACGGGATTATTGGTGCTAATGGTGCCGGTAAATCAACTTTTCTTAAAGCAATCAGCGGCCAGATCGAAGCAACAACAGGAAATGTACAGTTAGGACCGGGCGAACGTCTGTCTGTTCTGAGCCAGGACCACTTTGCTTACGATGAATTTACTGTTCTTGATACAGTTCTTATGGGACACACAGTTCTATGGGATATCATGAATGAGAAAAATGCAATTTATTGCAAAGAAGATTTCACGGATGAAGATGGAATCCGCGCTGCTGAATTGGAAGAGAAATTTGCAGAGCTTGAGGGATGGAATGCTGAAAGTGACGCAGCAATGCTTCTGAGCGGTCTTGGAATCAAAGAGGAACTTCACTATACATTGGTGAAAGACCTTAGTGGTAAAGAGAAAGTCCGTGTTCTTCTTGCGAAAGCTTTATTTGGTAAACCAGACAACTTGCTTCTGGATGAGCCTACGAATGACCTGGATATCGAAACGGTAATGTGGTTGGAAAACTACCTGGCTGATTTCGAAAATACAGTATTGGTTGTATCCCACGACCGTCACTTCCTTGACTCAGTTTGTACGCACACTGTAGATATTGACTTTGGTAAGGTTCAACAATTTGCCGGAAACTATAGCTTCTGGTATGAATCAAGCCAGCTGGCTCTTCGTCAGCAACAAAATCAAAATAAGAAAGCTGAAGAGAAACGTAAAGAGCTTCAGGAATTTATTCAGCGTTTCAGCGCCAACGTAGCGAAGTCGAAACAAACGACCAGCCGTAAAAAGATGTTGGAGAAACTGAACGTAGAAGAGATCCAGCCTTCTTCTCGCCGCTATCCGGGTATCATCTTTACTCCTGACCGTGATCCGGGGAATAAAGTCCTTGAAATCCACGGTCTGTCTAAAACGATCGATGGTGACGTTTTATTCAAAGACGTTAACTTCATGGTAGAGAAAGACGACAAAATCGTTTTCATCTCAAAAGATCCACGTGCGATGACTGCTTTCTTCGCTATTATTAGTGATGAAGAAAAAGCTGATGCAGGTACTTATGACTGGGGGGTAACTATTACTCCGGCTTACTTACCACTGGATAACTCTGAATTTTTCAATACTGACTTAAATCTGGTTGACTGGTTATGTCAGTACTCGGATGACACTACAGACCTTTACATCAAAGGGTTCTTAGGCAAAATGCTTTTCTCTGGTGAAGAGATTCTGAAAAAAGCAAGTGTACTTTCGGGAGGTGAGAAAATGCGTTGTATGATTGCACGTATGATGATGAAGAATGCGAACTGTCTGGTTCTGGATTCTCCTACTAACCACCTTGACCTTGAATCAATTCAGGCATTCAATAATACATTGAAAGGATTCAAAGGAAATGTACTTATGTCATCTCATGACCACGAATTCATTCAGACGGTATGTAACCGTGTTATCGAATTGACTCCTAAAGGAATTATCGATAAAATGATGGATTACGATGATTACATCACGAGTGATGAGATCAAAGCGCTACGCGAAAAAATGTACTCAAAATAAGAGTATTATCGACATACATAGAAAAGAGGGTATTCCGAATAATCGGGATGCCCTCTTTTTCTTATTAATAAGCAAGAACACATTCGAAGATTCATACATTAACACTCTTTTCTCAAAACATTCAATACACTCATTTTGTTAGTGCTTTAAAGCGTGTTCTACGATTCACACTAAAACTATATTCTTACTATGACACCACTTCAAATTGGAGATAAAGCTCCTGCTTTTAAAGGCATAGATCAAAATAACGAATCTGTTTCTCTCGACCAGTACAAAGGAAAGAAAGTAGTTCTTTACTTTTATCCGAAAGATAATACTCCAGGATGCACAGCTGAAGCTTGTGACCTGAGAGACAATTATGAACGCTTCTTATCGCTTGGTTACGTAGTCATCGGAGTAAGTGCTGATTCAGCTGCTTCTCATAAAAAATTCACCGACAAGTTTGAACTACCATTTCCACTTATTGCTGACACTGAAAAATCAATTCTCGAAGCTTATCAGGCCTATGGCGAGAAAAAGCTTTACGGAAAGGTTTCAATGGGAATCCTTAGAAAAACATATATCATTGATGAAAACGGCACTATAACCGACATTATTGAGAAAGTGAATACAAAGGAGCACAGTAAACAAATACTGGGTGAGTAATTCAAGCAGGTGATGACAAGAACAATGCCATCACCTTTTTTTATCGTACCATCAACTTTAAACTTTTATCGATATGAAAAAGATAGTAACCTCTCTTATGGTATTATTAGGCATGACTTCTATGACAGCTCAAATAAAGGTTGGCGACAAAGCTCCTGCTTTTCGCGGCGAAGATCAGAATGGCAGGGTCATCGATTCTAAAATGCTTCATGGCAAAAAGTATGTACTCTATTTCTACCCTAAAGACAATACTCCGGGATGTACCTCACAAGCTTGTAGCTTCAGAGATAATTTTGATGAATTAAAAGAAAAGGGCTACTCTATTATTGGTGTCAGCGCTGACAACAAGAAATCTCATGCCAAATTCTCATCGGAATATAATCTACCCTTTCCGATACTCGCAGATACTTCTAAAACAATTATCGAAACGTATGGAGTGAAAGGTATGATCACGAAAAGGAAAACCTTTGTGGTTAATGAGAAAGGAGTAGTTACTCAAATTATTGAGGGAGTAAGTGCTAAGGAGCATCCAATGCAAATCCTGAACTCAAAATAGTGCATTATTACAGATATAGGAACGGTGTGTTAACTCAGTATTCTGATTAACACACCGTTCTTGTTTTTTGATTCACTCTTTTTAAGCCATTCAATGCTATTGATAGCAAAACCTATCTTAATATTATATATATTTGCCTGACACAAAACTTGAAAAAATCAAAATATAAGCATGCGAAGAATAAACAACCTTCCCCTGATTATTTCTACATTACTCCTCTTTAGCATCCCTACCAAAAGTGAGGCTCAGAATGATCGTATCTATGACTTAAAAAAATTTGAGACGCCCTACAAACTCTTACCTGACAGTTCGATTGCTTGCCAATTCGAGTCTTCAAAAACAGAGATTCCTGTAAAACGGACTTTAAGAGTTGTTGGAGGAGTAGACCAAAAGGGTAAATTTAAGGATCGGGGAGAAACTCTATTCAGAGCATCAGAATACTTGATAGATGACTATCTGAATCCTTCAATCAAAAATAGTAACGAATACTCTTTATTTTTTGAAGGCAAAAACTATAATTTCGAACAAGAGGCCTATTTTAGAATTTCCGGAGAGGAACTAAAATCGGGTATGGCTAAATTTGAAATTACCACAAAACGAGAGAACCTTGATGCCAAGAATGGATTTTTCGGTGTACGAATAGAGCTATACAAAAAGCAGAAAGGGAAACATCCGGATGAAATATACCATAAACCGGATCAAATCATTGAGATTCCTTTCCCTGAAGGTTCTTCGGACCTTGCCGTGATCTCTGAAAGTTTCAAAATCCCCGGAGATATAGCGAATCTATTGATCTCAGTGGGCGGAACAGGATATAAGGGACAATGCTGGGTGGAATCTCCGACGGTAAGCGTAGGAGATAAAATCGTGAAGATTCCTTTTGTTCCTCACGAAGAAAGAAAGAGCCAGAAGAATTATTGGGTAGGAGTTAATCTATCATCAAGAGCCTGGCCTTTATGGAACTTATCTATCGATGGCAAGACCATTTTTGAAGATCGTATTTTTGACCGTGCATCTAACATTGCAGACTTCTACATCCCTCTTCCTGACGAACTTGCCAAAGACGCGAAGATAGCGCTAACGCTTAAAAAACAGCCATTCGAGCAAAATAATGGATACAATATCCATCGGATTGAAGTTATTGAAGAGCCTGCAAGAAGTTGTGAAATCATAAGTGTACCGAAATATATCACAATTGGAGACACGGCTGCTGTTTTATTGGAGGTTAATAATACAAGTAAAGAGTTCCGAATTGAAGCTGGAGATGGTATTCGAATTATATCTCCTGATCAAAAGCCAGATAGAAAAGGATTACTTGCCGTTCAGATCACTGCCGAAAAGCTCAATTCAAATATCCCGATCAAGGTCACTTTTGACAATACTGAAATCACAGGTACTATTCAGCAAGTCATCTCTAAAAAGAATGATGTATATCTGTCTTCTGGAGATGAAGTTCATATCGACAAAACTCAAGCAGATTATGATCGTTTCTTTAAATGGTACTTTGCAAACCGTATTGGTAACTGGTACCAATTCAGACCTTCATACCAATGGAGTGGAGTCCGTAGAGTTTCTGATGAATTTTTAGCGAAGTACACTGGATTACTCTGCGATATGCATGTTCCATATGCTTGGCAGGCAGAAGGACGAACGCTGGCTGCTCATAGCATCAATCCGCCGGCACAATCATTAATGAGTCCGATGTTTAAAGGGAAACAAGCTCACGAAAATGATGGCGGATATTATTACTGGCAACATTTCTTATATGAAGGGCTATATTCAGATTTAGCTGCTCGTGCACGTCCTTATGGTGGAATATTCGCTAAACATGCACCGATCTACACCAACAAGGGTACATTTATCCATTACGATCCCTACGGAGTAAAAGATATGGAAGATGGTGCTAAAAAGTATGTAGCAAACCTACGCTATTCCAAAGGGGAGAGCACACGACATACAGGCCCGTCTACAACATTCCGATACCTGTATCAGGCAGGATACGAATGGTTGGGAGCAGAGCAGATGTATGGACCCGAAGAGACAATCTTGTCTGCACTGAGAGGTGCATCGCATGCTTATGGAAAAACAGAATATGGCACATTACATGCCGTACAGTGGGGGTCATATCCGTTCACTGATCCCAAACATTCGGATAGATTCTACATCTCCTTAGCTCTGGCATACATGCACGGGGCTCAGCATATTAATACTGAAGAGGGATTGTGGACTGACGAATATGCAAACGATCGTTTCTCGCAATCAGGAAAAGAGCATTTACACGCACAAGTGCAAATGCTTGACTTTATAGAGACCCATACGCGTAGAGGTAGCTTCATCCGTAACTTTGGTGTTATTCAAGGAAGAAATGATGCCTGGAAATGTTTTGACAGAGGTTCGATCTGGTCGCAGAAAGAAGAAAAATGGCAATTTAATGATGCCATGGAAAGCTTTGATTTACTCAAGATCTTCTATCCGGAAAATAATCTGGACTGCTCAGGACCCGATGGTTGGTTTACGTCAACCCCATACGGACCCGTTGATTTACTTCCTATAGAGGCTTCTGAAGAGGTCATAAAAAGTTATAAGATGTTGGTGTTCCTGGGATGGAATAACTATCGTGAGGAGGATTTTTCTAAACTTTTGAAATTTGTTGAACAGGGAGGATGTCTGATCCTGACGGGGGCTCACTTGAATATGAGCACAAATCCGGAGGAGAACCCTCTAATCGTGAAACGAGGAGCATTTCATAAGATCATAAGTAAAATCCAGGAAAGAAACGGTCTGTTTACAAACATCGAGCACGGTAAGGGTAAAATCGTATATTTCCCCAAAGGGGTATACCCGATTAACAAAGAGATCCGGAAGGAGTATGAAGAACAGATTCGTTCGCAAGCTCTATCGGTCATCGAAAGCAATAAAGCCAAAGGATGGGTCAAACACTCTAAAAAGATTGGGTTTACAGCTTGGGATAGTGCAGATCGCCGTACGATCTATTTAGTGAATATCGACTGGAAAAGTAACACTAACTTTGCAGAGGCTGAAATTCAGATAAAAGACCGATCGTTTAACGTAAGCGTACCCAAATATACTATCGGGACAGCACACTGCTTCGATGGTTATGTGGTTTACCCGGAAGCAAATACTACAGACGTATTAGCCCTTAAGAATGGTAAGATCACACTGCAGTCAACGGGAAGTGACCAAGTCACAATCTTCAATACGGTGACTGGAGCTCAACAAAAAGTAATGATAAAATCAGCGGGAGTACATGAAATTTCATTGTAGTATCCCCTATTGCTCATTTAATGAATAAAAAAAGGCATCCTGCATAGGATGCCTTTTTTTGTATTTATTTTTTGTGATCGTGATCATGCCCGCCGCAACATGCACCTTCTTTGGTTTTCACGTCCGACTCTGCCACTTCCTTCACCTGAAAACCAATCTTATTCATTGCAGAAGCTAATTTAGTTTTATCGGTTTTATCTTTACGATACTCGATCTTCACCATTTGTGCCCCTAAGTTTGTAGAAATATCAGTAACACCTTTCTCAAATGCAATATTCTTCATGATCTTATCTTCACAGTCTTTGCAGTGCAAAACAGTCTCATAAACTACAGTCTCTTTTTTACTCTCCTTTTTTGACTTTGTCTGAGCACTTACATCAGCTACAGAAACAAGTGAAAGGATCAACATGGTAACAATAGATAAAATTTTTGTCTTCATAATGTCAATATTTTGAATGTTTGAAAATTACTTCTTGCTTGGTAAGCTCCAGCGAACTCCTACATAAAACTTTCGTCCGTGAATCGGGCCATAAATCATTGTTGCATCAAAGTCTGAACCGAAAGGATTATTTGCCCCGATAATCGGGTTCTTCTGTTTATAATTCAACAGATTCTCGCCTCCGGCATACACAGACCAGGTACGAAAGAACTTCGTTACCTGTGCACTCATCATCGTAAACCCTTTGAACTCATTATTCCACAACGGATCTGATTCAGATGGAAGTGGCATACGGCCCGGACCATTAAAGTTTACTGTATAGTCAAACTGCCATTTCTTAAGCGGAGTCTGATAAGATGCTGTAACCAAAGCTCTGTAACGACTCGTAAGTGGTTTCTCACGCAATACTCCGTCATAGTCGGTACGCGCATCCGTCCAACGGAAAGCTGAAGTCAGCGTAAATCCGCGAAACACCGGATAGTTCGCTTCTATCTGAAAGTTTGAAGAATAAGAGCGACCTTTAAGTGCTTCAAAATAGATAGCATGCGGATCTCTGTCCATATTTACCACCACCTGCTTATCAAAATCAGTATAGAACCATTCTCCCGTAAGGGTCAACTCTTTCCCAAACAATGGAATATATCCGGTAAGCGTAATCCCATAGTTCCAGGCTTCATCCATTGTCAGATTCGGATCAATGACCAGATTGCGGATACGATTAGAGGCAAACAGGTAGTTATTCTCTGCCAGCACATTCACCGATCGGTATCCTTTACCTGCTGATGCACGAAGATGGAGCTGTTCAAGGATATTCCATTTCAAATGAACTCTTGGAGTTACAAAGAACCCATGATCATTGTGATAATCCCCACGCAGACCAGCTAAAAGGACAAATTTATCATTCAGATTAAGTGTATATTCAGCATAAGCCCCTGTCACATACTCATCACGGTGTTTGCGGAACGCTATATTTGAAAGATCTGTTGAAAAATACGGTAAGTTTGACTCCTGACGAAGTCCGTCGTAGTTAAAACTAACCCCTGTACTGATCTTATGTTTTCTCGTAAATTCCGTTTCAAACATCAGATTCGCATACGCATTATCCTGTCTTAAATCATACGTATTGTAGTGAAATGGAATCGCAGCACTTT
>JBOFXU010000059.1:0-20948 GCA_051654305.1 Bacteroidales bacterium
GACGAAAAGGGGATCGAACCAGGTCATTCAAAAGTGAATATGATATTGTTTGATGATGTTCATCAGTTATTTGGAGCGCCTGTTGGGAGTTTCATAAATACAGATATGAGTCAGCCGCTCAGGGATTATAAGGTGATTACATTTTCTCTTTCGTTTACATCCCCTCAATCTTCTGTAGCTGTGACAGCTCCTCCGTATAACCCGTATCTGATTGTCGGTAGTGGTTCAGGTAGTCGTGATAGAGAAGTCCACTTACCGGGCTATCCTCCAACGGTTAAAGCTAATCCTGCTTACTTTGGTATGGGGCAGGACGTAACAAATCCAGGGTTGAACAGATACTATATAGCATTGAACAACATGCCTTATGCGATTCATACCCCTGTACTTTTCTCCTATCCCATAGAGAAAGCAGCCATAGGAAATGCCCATGCAAAGTTTAGTCCGTGGTCAACATCCTTTGGAGTCCAGTTCGCCAACTGGTATCTCAACAACCAAGGGTATCGTAATTCAGGATTGATTTATAATAAAGAGCCTGTGGGGCCAGTCGTAAGACCCAGAGCAAAAACGAATGTCAAATAAATCGAGAAGGACCCGAGATAGCTCGGGTCCTTCTTTTTGCACTTTCATTCCCATTGATTCCCTGTCCTGGTAATGCACTATGCTCTGTAAAGTAGATACGTATGACTCTGGATTTTCATTTAAATGAACGTGCCGGTTCATACGTTCAAAAATATATTTTCATTTAAATGAACGTTTACGTTTATACGTATGAACGTCCGCGTTCATAAGAATGAACTTTCCCCTTTCTGCGAGCAATGAAACTCCCGGAGAAACGAACGAATCAGTGCATACAACACAAAGTTTCTGTTTTGAATCGTCACCATTCGTCACACCGACTCTTTTGGTGTTGTAATACTCTTGTGTATAGTTGTTTATGTGCTGTATGGCGTGTGGCAAATGGTGTGACGAATGGTGACAAATGAAAGCGACAAGGGGGAGGAGCAGGAATGGAGATGAAGCAAAAAAAAGGATTCTGGTATTTCCAGAATCCTTTTTGTGTTATTTGTTTGATTGATTAATTCAGATTGCCAGATTCAGCACTCTTAATCATCTGTTGGTTTGCATAGATGAAGATTTCAACACGTCTGTTTTGAGCTCTTCCTTCCGGAGTATCGTTGCTTGCAACCGGATCGTTCCATGCCATTCCTTTCGTTGTGATACGGCCAGGAATAACGCCACTATTGATCAGGTGATTTGCAACAGCCTGAGCTCTTTCATTAGAAAGTTTCTCGTTTACAGCAAGAGTACCTGTATTATCGGTGTATCCAAGAATTGAAACATCCGTTTGAGCATTGCTATTCAAAGAAGCAGCAAATTCAGAAAGCTCTGTTTTAGCTGTTTGACTCAAAGCACTTTTACCTGTTGCAAAAAGAATACCACTGTTAAATGTAACTTTAATTGCTTTCAAACCGTTATTGTCGGTAACCTCTTCCACTTGAGCATTTTTGATTTGCTCTTCAAGTTCTTTCTTCTGTTTGTCCATTTTTTTACCGATAAGAAGCCCTGCGGTTGTACCTACCGCTGCACCTACTGCAGCTCCGATACCAGCTCCTTTACCACCACCGGCCAATGCGCCGATCCCTGCTCCTAAAGCAGCACCACCGCCACCGCCGATAAGTCCGCCTTTACCCATGTTACTCATGTTACATGAACTGAAGATAAGAGCTGAGCTCAAAAATAAGCTGTAAAAAAGATTTTTCTTTCTCATGATTTTATTAATTATATGTTTAGATATGTGATACGAAAATCGCTGCAAAGTTATAAAACTTGCGGGCTATTCAAACTTATCATTGGGAATAACTACAATTTAACATCTAATCTATTACTTTTGTTTTGATCGAACATCGGTTTAACCAATTGAGTAATAACTTTGTTATCAAAATTAATGAGATGAAGGGTTTTATATTACGTTTTCTTTTTCTGTTTGTTTTTTGTTTTAGTCATACGTATCGAGGGTATGGACAAACTGTTCCTGCGCCAAAAACGCTTGAGGATCGTTTTTTTGAGATTACAAAATTTGAAAAACTGGAGCCTGTTATCAAGAATAATATCATTGACGTTTCTATTGATATGGGCTTCAATGGAAAGGTTTTTCCGCTTCATGTAGTGACCAATGGCATGGAGTCATTTCGTGGGGAAACAAATTTATTCGGTTTTAAATTTCATTTTCTCCGGGATCAGGATATTATCTGGATGAAGGTCCTGGGGTTCTGGAAAAAGAACAAGATTCCGCACGAGGATAATAATCCGATTCTGAACTTTGCAGAATGGAAGAATAAGAAATTACAATCCAGGACAATCGGCGACTCTGTGATGAGTGGTTCTCCGGTGTGGGTAGTCCATTATCATGCTCACAATGAAACGCACCAGATGTATGTGGCGAAAAACTCCGGACTGGTGTTGCAGGTGAACTCTCAGTATAAGGATGCCAAAACCCAAGTAACTTCAGATTATATGTTGCAGTTTAGTGATTACCGGATGTTTCAGGATGTGTATGCTCCCCATCGGATGGCTGTGACAGATGTGAAAAAGAACCGTGTATTTACGATGCAGATAAAATCTGCGGTATTGAAAAATTCAATTCCAAAAAGCTATTTTCAATCTCCACGCTAATTATATATAATTGTGTTTCATTACACATTCAGAAGTTCTAAGTATCACTATTTTATATACCTTTGCCCCAATTTTTCCGGGACCTGATGAATGACCATTCATATCAGGGCGGAGAACACTTTTTTGTTTTGTGCTGAAGTCTCCCTGAAAGCGGGTTTTATTCGTTGGTAATCATCGGATTTCGGGTATGAATGCTATCTGGTAAAATTGCTAAAGTGGCGTAGTTACAGCCTTGTAAAAGTAAAAAGATTGTTTCTCAAAAGCTATATATAAAATGAAAAGATTAAAAGAGCGTATTCTTCAGGATGGCAAATGTTTTGAAGGAGGGATTCTAAAGGTAGATAGTTTTATTAATCATCAGATGGATCCTATTTTGATGAAGTCTATTGCTGTGGAATTCGTGCGTCGTTTTGCAAGTAGCGATATCAATAAAGTGATCACCATCGAAGCCAGTGGAATTGCCCCGGCGATTATGGTAGGTTATTTACTTGAAATTCCGGTGGTGTTTGTAAAAAAGAAAATGCCAAAAACGATGGAAAACATGTTGACTACAACGGTTCACTCTTTTACCAAAGACCGAAGCTATAATGTTTGTATCAGCAAGGACTATCTGACACCGGACGATAAAGTTCTTTTTGTGGATGACTTCCTGGCAAATGGGAATGCTGCTTTAGGTATGCTTGACCTGATCAAGCAAAGCGGAGCGGAGCTCGTAGGTATGGGATTCGTGATCGAGAAGAGTTTTCAGGAAGGTGGAAAGATTCTCAGAGATATGGATATTCGCATCGAATCGCTGGCTCAGATCGACTCATTAGATAATTGTACGATTGCCTTTAAGGAGTAATCGTCTTCATATATTTTTGGGTGCCTCACTAAAATCTACGGATTTTTAGTGAGGCACCTTTTTTTATTGTTTTTTGATACATATGTACAGAGAGCAAACAACTTATACCAAATCTTTGTTTATTCATTGTTCATTGTTCATTCACAACGTTATTTATGAATATATATGACAGAGGCTAATGGTCAGTGGGGAGAAATAGCTGATAATAAAGCTAAAAAAACGAAGTGGTTATGCAAAAGATAGAACAAATCGGTAAGCAAATAAAGAGGAATTCAAATATTGAGCTTTTAAGAATAGTTGCGATGTTTTTTATTATTCTCCACCATCTTATCGTGCATGGTGTAGGTTTAAAGCATCTGGCAGATTCATCTTATATATCTCATAGTGCATATTCAAGTCTGCCTTTCTTATTCAATAGTTTTTTGGTTATTGGACCCAATATCTTTCTATTGATTACGGGGTACTTCTCCATTAAGAATGGTCTGATGCAGCTTTATCGGATCTATAAGATAGCTCTGTTTTGTGCTATTGTCGTTATTTCTTTAAGCTTTATTTTACCTGGATTTTATGGAATAAAACAGATGATTATCTCTCTCTTCCCGTTAGCTAATGGGGGGTGGTATGTATTAAACTTTACTATTCTATTATTGCTTTCAGACTTATTGAATTCCGGATGGAGGAGCTTTTCTTTAATACAGAAGAGGAACCTGGTGATCTCGCTTTTGTTTATCTCCTGTTATTTTGGTTTTGTCTGGAGGAATGATTCGGGGTATTCTTTTATACAAATGCTGACTATGTATTTTATTGGAAGTTATTTGCATGAAATCGGATTTTCACCCAAGTTGAAAACAGCCCTCTTTTTCTACATATTGCTCAGTGTTTCTGTCTTTCTGGGAGCCTTCAGTTTATACCACTTCAGACAGAATCTCTCCTGGCATTTTTTCTCGTATTCAAACCCACTAATCATTCTGTCTTCAGTATTTTTCTTTTTAGTTTTTCTGAAGTTGGATTTCTCAAATAAATATGTCAATAGAACAGCATTGTCTGTTTTTTCTATCTATTTGATTCATGACTCATCTTTTGTACGAAAATATATATCAGAATTATCAGGGATGATATTTACCCATAATACCGGAGTTTCGGTAGTATTCGGTTTTGTTTCTCTTGGGCTTGTCATCTTTTTAATCTGTTTATTGATTGATCAGCTAAGGGTCTTTTCAGACAAATTCACTGAAAAGAATGATCCGATAAAAGATCTGATTAACAGAATGGGGTAATTCCCGGTTCGTTTGGTTCTATTTATTATAAAAAACTATATTATGGTTATATTAGTAACAGGTGGTGCTGGTTTTATTGGTGCCAATTTCGTGAAGTATATGCTAAAGAAGTACAGTGATATTTTCATTGTTATTCTGGATAAGCTTACGTATGCAGGTAATTTAGGGACAATTGCTGAAGAGTTAAAAGATTCGCGTGTCGTTTTTGTAAAAGGGGATATTGGAAATCAGGAACTGGTAGATCATATTTTTGCCCAATATCAGATTGACCGCGTTGTGAATTTTGCTGCAGAATCCCACGTGGACCGTAGTATTGAGAATCCACAGCTTTTTTTACAGACAAATATTCTTGGGACACAAAACCTGCTGGATTGTGCGAAGAAAGCATGGATGACAGGTAAAGATAAAAATGGATACCCAACTTATCGTGAAGGAAAAAAATATCTTCAGGTTTCAACAGATGAGGTGTATGGCTCGTTGTCAAAGGATTTTGATCAGCCACAGCCTCTGGTGATTGAAGATGAAGCCGTGAAGGCTGTGGTGAAAGGGAGAGCAAATCTGCAAACCTATGGAAAGCAATTCTTTACGGAACATACCCCTATGGATCCGCGTTCACCTTATTCGGCATCAAAAACCGGAGCAGACATGATTGTTATGGCGTATGCTGAGACCTTCAAAATGCCTGTGAATATCACGCGTTGTTCAAACAATTACGGACCTTATCACTTTCCCGAAAAATTAATTCCGCTTATTATTAAAAATATACTCGAAGGAAAAAAACTTCCTGTATATGGAAAAGGCGATAATGTGCGTGACTGGTTATATGTGGCAGACCATGCTAAAGCAATCGATCTTGTCATGCGTAATGGTCGTGAAGGACAGATCTACAATGTGGGCGGATTTAATGAAGAGCAAAATATTAATATCGTAAAGCTTACGATTGAGACGATCGCGCGGATTATGCACGATGAACCACACTATCAATCTGTACTGAAAACAGATCTTTCAAAAATAAACGAAGAATTAATCACTTACGTGGGGGACCGTTTAGGGCACGATATGCGGTATGCGATTGATCCATCTAAGATAGCAAAAGAGTTAGGATGGTATCCTGAGACTCCTTTCGTAGAAGGTATAGAAAAAACAATTCGCTGGAATCTGGATAATCAGACCTGGATTGATGAAGTGGCCAGTGGTGATTACCAGAAGTATTACGAAGAAATGTATAAGAATCGATAGTCGGATAATCAGTTATCGGCCTCAGCATTTTACCATTCATGATTGTATCATGAAACTTTTGTCTGAAAAGTAGTAACTGCAGTATCCTTCAGCTATGTGAGGTTTTTATATAAATAAGAAATTCAGCAAAGATAAATTATGAATAAGAAGGTGTTTGCCATTATAGTAACGTATAATGGGATGAAATGGATTGAAAAGTGTTTATCGAGTATGATAAACTCAACCTACCCTATTGAAGTAATTGTTATTGATAATAGTTCAAAGGATGGAACATTAGATTTTATACGTTCAAATTTCCCAAGTGTCCGGATATTAGAAAATAACCAGAATTTAGGTTTTGGAAAAGCTAATAATGTAGGCATTGCATATGCGCTGGATAAAGGTGCTGATTTTGTCTTTTTGCTGAATCAGGATGTTTATATAGAGGAGGATACTGTTACGAAACTATTAGCTGCTGATTTTGATGGAATAGGCGTTTTGTCGCCGGTACATTTAAACGGCACAGGCTCGTCATTAGACTCTAATTTTGCGTATTACGTCTCTTCAAATAAGGATTTTCTATTTGGCGTATTGAGAAAAAAATCAATAAATAAGCGATGTGAATTTCCTTTTATCAATGCGGCAGCATGGTTTGTTCCTGCAAATACATTCAGGATGATCGGGGGGTTTGATCCCATATTTGCTCATTATGGGGAAGATAACAATTTCTGTCATCGTTTGAGGTACCATGGGCTAAAAATTTGTGTGGAGCCAACTGCTTTCATTATGCATGATCGTTTGGTGTTTGGAAATGAGAAAACGTTCAAAAAGGATGGCTTTTATAGAGTATCATTGATGGACTTATGCGATATTTCTAAACCGGTTACTCTGAAAAGCTATTTGAAAGCCAATGTGAAGTTATTATTAAGGACCGAAATCAGATTTATGAGTCCGTTTTACTTTATAAAGGATCAGATTCGAGTTTTATTTAGTCATAAGCGAATTAAAGAATCTAAGCAGATGAACATGAAAAAAGGACCTAACTATTTGTAGTTTAAATACGTTGGTGTGTTTAAGGGTTTGGGTACTCCGGCAATTTAGAAACCTGAGTTAAGCCTCAGTTATCGCATAGTTTCTGGATTGTTTTTACCTAAACCGATCAAACCTATATATGAATCCCAAAAGTTATACCAATGACTTTTGGGGTTTATATTAATTAATGGTGCTTTCATTTCCTGATGTAGGAACCTTCATCGGGGAGATGTTTGTAAGAAATCACCAGGGTGACGAATGGTGACAAATGCTTTTTTTTGATTCGTCATCATTATTTTGTTGTTAATCAGTTTGTTGCAAATGGTGACGAATGAATGGTAAAAAACCGCAGGGAAGAATTTAAATTCATAACCTGAATCTAATAAAACTAACGTAGAACATATATCTTTGCACCCGAAAAATAATTGAAAAGCATATGAAGCTAAACGGAATAGAAACCATTGTTTTTGATTTGGGAGGAGTACTTATTAACCTGGATAAGCAGAAATGTGTTGCAGCTTTTGCAGCTTTGGGATACAACGAAGCAGAGGAGCTGTTGAGCAATTTTCGCCAATCGGGTCTTTTTCTTCAGCTTGAGGAAGGATTGATTACTCCGGAAACTTTCAGAGATGGCATTCGGGAAGCGAGCGGGAAACCGTTGACGGATTCAGAAATTGATGATGCGTTGAATCAGTTTCTTCAGGATCTTCCACAAAAGAAGTTGGATTTGATTCTTGCGTTGCGTAAGAAGTACAGGGTATGTATGTTGAGCAATACGAACAAGATCATGTTTGATTATATTGTTCCTGCGTATTTTGAATCAGAGGGCAACACGTTGTCAGACTATTTCGATCAGGTTTTTCTTTCATATGAGATGCATGTGGCTAAACCAGATCCACAGATCTTCAACATGATGATCGAAGAGGGAAATCTTACTCCCGAGAGAACATTATTCATAGATGATTCTGTTTTAAATACAGATGCGGCGGCTGCACTTGGGTTTCAGGTGTACACAGCGGAGCCGTACGAAGATTTCTGTTCATACCTCGAAAGCGAGCTTTTATGATTTTAGTAGATAGTAATACGATTGATACCCGACCGGGACTTGTGGCTACTGTTGGTTTTTTTGACGGAGTGCACCTGGGGCACCAGCATCTGATCTCATGCCTGAAGTGTGAGGCGGATAAGCTGGGACTGAAAAGTGCTGTGTTTACCTTTCGGGAGCATCCGCGTAAAGTGGTAAACTCCTCGTACCATCCTTCTTTATTGAATACGTTTGAGGAGAAGGTGGAGCATCTGACGTCCACGGATATTGATTATTGCGTGGCGATGAACTTCACACCCCAGCTTTCTCGTCTGACTGCCCGCGATTTTATGTTGCAGGTGCTTTCGGAACAGTACAATGTGAAGGTGTTGTACGTGGGATATGATCATCGTTTTGGGCGTGATCGGGTAGAGGAGTTTGAGGACTACAAAGCCATTGGTGATGAGATCGGGATCGAAGTAAAGCAGGCTCCGGTTTTTAAGCTGGATGATCGGGCGATAAGCTCTTCGCTGATTCGTCGTTATCTGGAAGAGGGGAGTGTAGATCTGGCAACAGAGGCACTGTCTTATCCGTATCATCTGTCCGGACTGGTCGTGGAAGGATTTCAGATCGGACGAAAGATCAACTTTCCAACGGCAAATCTTCTGCTGGAAAATCCCGATAAGCTTATCCCGAAAAACGGAGTCTATGTTGTTCGGTCAAAATACAAAGAGGAGTCTTACTTTGGAATGATGAATATAGGAAACCGCCCGACGGTGCATAGCGAAGGAGGGTTAAGTGTAGAAGTTAATCTGTTTGATTTCGATCAGGATATTTATGGAGAGTGGCTGAATATTGAAATTCTTACATTTCTGCGAGAGGAGAAAAAACTCAAAGGACTGGAAGAACTGAAGGGGCAGCTACAGAGAGATAAAGAGACCTCCCTCGACTATATAAAAAGGCTGCATATACATTAAGTAGATGCAGCCTTTTTATTCTTAGTCTTCTATAACCACTTCGCGTTTGATACTCTGATCAAGAGAGATAAGCGTTTCAGTTGCTTTTACTCCTTTGATTTCCTGTATCTTGCAATTGATTAAAGCCATCAGGTCTTCGTTATCTTTTGCGTAAAGTTTTACCATTATAGTATAAGGACCGGTAGTGAAATGGCATTCAACCACTTCAGGGATTTTACTTAGTTCAGGAACAACATCTTTGTACATAGAACCTTTTTCAAGACGAATACCAACATAGGTACAGGTTTTATATCCTAAGACTTTCGGGTTGACAAAGTATCCGGATCCTACTATAACGTTCATGTCAATCATTCTTTGAACACGTTGGTGAATAGCCGCACGTGATACACCACACTCTGCCGCTACATCCTTAAACGGAATACGGGCATTTTGAGATATAATTTTCAGAATCTTTTTATCAAGTTGATCAATTTTCTCCATGTTAGTAGGAATTTGGTTTTTTCTTTGCGCAAAGATAAGCAAGTTTCCAAATTGCAAGCAATTTTAGTTATAAAAAAGCTAATTTGTTTTATTTTTGTGCGTTTAGCAGTATAATGATATAGTTTTCAGACTAATTTAGCTTCGGACTAATAATGTCATTCTGTAAAATCAATAATTAATCGGTTTATAATATGCCAACCAATACATTGAATGTCGGAGGTAAACTTATGAAGTTGGATACTCCAAAGGTGATGGGTATTCTGAATGCTACACCTGACTCTTTTTTTGCAGGGAGCCGGTGTCAGACAGAAGAAGAACTTGAGCACCGGATCTTAGAAATAATTTCACAGGGAGCCGATCTGATTGATGTCGGTGCTTATTCTTCGCGCCCCGATGCAGAGGATATTCCGGCAGAAGAAGAGTGGCGAAGATTAAAAACGGCACTAACCATCCTTCGGGATAAGTTTCCTCAGGCGGTCGTGTCAGTAGATACCTTCCGTTCGGAAATTGCCCGCAAGGCAGTACAGGAGTATGGGGTCGAAATGATCAATGATATTTCGGGGGGCGGATTAGATGACCAGATGTTTGCTACTGTTGCGGATCTGAAATGTGCCTATATCATGATGCACATGCGCGGAACGCCACAGACCATGCAACAATTCTGCCAGTACGATAATCTCTATCAGGAGATGTGTCTTTACTTTGCCCAGCGACTGGATCGTCTGCGGGAGCTTGGAGTTGCAAATGTGGTGATTGATCCTGGTTTCGGTTTCAGTAAGACCCTCGATCAGAATTATGAGCTGATGGATTTACTGCAACACTTTACAATACTTGATAAGCCCCTGCTTGTGGGTATCTCGCGTAAATCCATGATCTATAAACTTCTTGGGACAGACCCGGTAGCTTCACTGAACGGAACAACAGTACTAAATACACTGGCATTAACTAAAGGAGCTAATATTCTGCGAGTTCACGATGTACGCGAAGCGGTTGAAGTAGTTCGGATTTTTCAAAAAATAAATGCAAATCAATAAGCGAACTCTATGTTTCAATTCTTTGGTATAAAGGATATTGTCGACATTATCCTTGTCGCTTTGTTGCTCTATTACTGTTACCGGATGATGAAGGCTTCCGGTTCACTGAGCATATTTGTGGGGCTGCTCGCAATCACGGGAGTCTGGATTGTCGTGAGCCACATCTTGCAAATGCGACTCATTGGTAATATTATGGATAAATTTATCAGTGTGGGAGGGGTAGCCCTTGTCGTACTTTTTCAGGAGGAGATTCGGCGCTTTCTGCTTACCCTGGGTTCGCACAAACGCTGGAAATATATCTACCATCTGATCCGTCCGAATAAAGATGAAGTAGAGATTCAGTCTTTTATGCCGATTGTCATTGCTTGCCGGAATATGGCCAAGCAACGATGCGGAGCATTGATCGTGATTGAGGAGAACGTAAGCCTGCAATCCTATAAAACTACGGGTGAGGCTGTGGATGGAGTTATCAGTACACGATTGATAGAGAATATATTTTTTAAAAATAGTCCGTTGCATGACGGAGCTATGATTATTTCAGAGAATAAGATTGCCGCTGTCGGATGTATTCTTCCGGTTTCGCACTCCCGGCTTCTCCCCAAAGAGATGGGGCTTCGCCATCGGGCTGCACTGGGAATTACTCAGGAGACAGACGCAAAAGCGATAATCGTATCCGAAGAGCGCGGGAGAATCTCCTTTGCTTACAAAGGAGAGATGCATAAAAACATAACCCCCGAGGAACTCGAAAGTTTGTTAAGTACGTAATTTAAGATAAGATTGAGTATGAAGGCTGTTGCAGAAAAGATTCAACGGATCACGAAAGAGTACGTTGAAAAAGCACATCTAAAGACACTGGTGCTGGGCGAGTCGGGAGGTATTGACTCGGCGCTCACTACCGTTCTGTTACGTCCCATTTGTGATGAGTTAGGTGTTAAACTCATTGGACGCAGTATCACCATCGAAACCAACACTCCCGAAGAGCGACAGCGTTCGGTAATGATTGGCGAAGCGTTTTGCCATGATTTCCGCGAGGTAGATCTTACGGACCTCTATCGCGTGACGCTTTCAACGATAGAGGAGGAGCCGATGGAAGATCCTACCACCAAAGATTACCGTTTGCGTGTAGGGAATATCAAGGCACGTATGCGTATGATTTATCTGTATAATCTGGCACAAAAGTACCGGGGAATGGTCATCAGTACAGATAATCAGACCGAATGGCAACTTGGATTCTGGACCTTGCACGGAGATGTGGGCGATTTTGATCCACTTTTCGGTCTCTGGAAAACGGAAGTTTATCAGTTGGCGAACTATATGCTGACAACATTGACGGATCCGAAACAACGAGAAGCACTCCAGGCTTGCATTGACTGTGTGCCAACGGATGGGCTGGGGATTACTTCGAGTGATGTGGAGCAGCTGGGTGCACCAGACTACAACGAGGTTGATGCGGCATTGCTGGCTTATCTGAAAGATGGTAGTAATACGATCAACCCAAAAGTAATCGCACGTCATAAGGCGTCTGCCTTCAAGCGGGTTAATCCGGTATTTATCACCCGTGAGGAGATCTTTGGCGACGATAAATAATACATGATTAGAAAAAGATCAGATACCAATAAGGCAGAAGATGGGAATCCCCTTTTCTGCCTTATTTGCTTTCATATGGTATGAGAGATGGGGTATTAATCCCGTTTTTTGATACAAGATGTCGTGTTTTTAACATCATAACGAAACTGTGTCTAACTATTAGACATTTATACTCGATAATTTTTGTTTTCTTTGTTGCATAAAATCAAAACAGACGATCGGGAGACTTCTCTCCGTTGAAAATATTATTATGCAATCGAAACTAAAAAATCTCATCATTGTACTTGTTCTGGCTATTCTTTCTTTGATGCCCTTCCTGCATCTGGATAGCTTCTACACAAAAGGAGAGCCGCGTGAAGCATTAGTGCCACAGGCTATGATTGAAACAGGAAACTGGATTTTACCTCAACGATACGGGGATACTTTTGCTACAAAACCTCCGTTTATGCACTGGTTCTCAGCACTTATTTCTCTTCCGTCCGGAGAGGTGACCGAATGGAGTGCCCGTTTCCCGGTTGCACTGAGCGGTTTAGGGATTATCCTGATGAGTTTTATCTTTTTCGCGAACAGAATAGGTAACCGCAGAAGTTTGTTGGCAGCTCTGATCCTGCTGACCTCTTTTGAAATGCACCGTACCAGTATGGAGGCACGGGTAGATATGCCGCTAACCTTCTTTATGGTTGCCGCCTTCTATCTTTTGTATAAGCGTTTTGAGAAAGGACTAAGTGGATATACTTTGCCGATCATACTCTCTTTGAGTGCAGCTTTTCTGATCAAAGGACCGGTAGGGGTAATTCTTCCTTTGGGAATTTATGGATTGTTTCTTCTGTATAAGGGTTTCCGTTTCTGGCGAGTTTTCGGAGAAGGAATGAAGTTTGCCCTAATGAGTGCAATTCTTCCGGGAATATGGTATTTTGCAGCCTATCAGGTGGGAGGTCAGAATTTTATCGATACGGTTTATACCGAAAATTTTGCTCGCATGACAGGCTCCGAAGATACAGGACACAAAGGTCCGATATATGCGAATATTATACACCTGCTTATGGGCTTTGTGCCTTGGAGTATCCTTGTTGTTTTTTCGGTATTTAACGTGAAAAAGGCCTGGGTAGGCGACGGTGGAAAATTTTATAAAGCATTGGCAGGTAAGTATAACCGGCTACCCAATGTGATGCAATATACGTGGTTGGCAGCATTAACGATCATACTGTTTTATACTATACCGTCCAGTAAACGGAGTGTATATCTGTTGCCAAGTTATCCTTTCTTTGCTATTCTCCTGGCACAGTGGTTTGGCTATCTTATGGATAACCGCAAGCGCGTAGTTGCTGTGGTATCCTGGTTATTGTCTATCCTGGTATTGATCATATTATCCCTCGCTTTGCTGACAGGGATGAACGTGATTTCCATGACCGGGATAGCTGCTGCTTTGCATCTGGATGCGGAGACCTCGTTTCATATCGGACTCATCGAGACGTTGTTTCGTTCTCACGCGATTGCCGGATATGTGTTTTCCGTTGTAGCCCTGCTTGCTTGTGTAGCAGTGTTTATATATCACAGAAACAGAAATTATCGCTCGATGTTTTATGCCGCGATTGCGGTTATGTTTAGTTTAAACCTTTATCTTGACGGCTATCTTTTGCCGGTGATCAAGAACTCCATGTCCCTGAAGCATTTTGCACTTCAAACGGGAGAGATAGCCGGTGAATCGGACGTTTATATGCCTTCGATAGATAATCCGCGTTTTTACGTGATTAATTTTTATCTCCACAACCGTCTTAAATCGTTTGATAAAGACCAACCGGAGTCCGGCTATGTCTATGTAGGAGATAAAGGGTATGAAGCATTTGAGAATCAGAATAGAGATCAGTATCAGCTGAAAATAGTGTCGAGCACACCTAATAAGTTTAATGACGTAAGACAGGTGGTGCATTTTGTGCATTTCGAAAAAATAAAGAAATAAGATGGAGTTATCGATTATTATTACGGTTTACAACGAAGAAGACAATATACAACCTATGATCGAGCGTGTATCACAGGCGATGGGGAAAACCGATTATGAGTTGATTTTTGTGAACGATGGGTCAAAAGATCAAACGGTTGAACGGATCAAGCAATTTGCAACGGATCAGGTAAAACTCGTAAGCTTTCTGACCAACAGAGGGCAGAGCATCGCTATGCGTGCCGGAATCGATTATGCTAAGGGGCGCTATCTTGCATTTCTGGATGGTGATTTACAAAATGATCCGGATGATATTTTACCTATGCTGAAAACGCTGAAGGAAGAGTCGCTCGATGTTGTGATGGGTTACCGCAAAGACCGCAAAGACAATGCGTTGATTCGTAATTTTCCAAGCAAAGTAGCCAATGGGCTGATTCAGCGCGTAACAGGCGTGAAGCTCAAAGATGGAGGTTGCAGTATCCGTGTATTCAAGAAAGAGTATGCTCAGGGACTTGATCTGTACGGAGAGTTGCACCGTTTTATTCCGGTACTTACTGTCATGCAGGGAGCAAAGGTTAAACAGGTGCCTGTCAGACACCACGAACGTATCTTTGGGGTTTCAAAATACGGTTTAAGCCGTATCTTCAAAGTATTGCCAGATCTTTGCTTTATTTATTTCATCAAGAAGTTTCGTCTTAAGCCGATGCATTTCTTTGGGAACTGGGCGATGAGTTTTCTTTTGATTTCAATTCTGGCACTTGCCGGATCTTTTATTCAGATATTTACCGGGGGCACGGGAGCCTTTTTTATGCTATCTGCAGTATTTTTTGTCGCTGCAATTCTATCTGTATTTGCAGGTTTAATGGCCGAAATGCAGATGCGCATCTATTATCAGTCAGAGCAACATCCTGTTTATATCGTTAAAGAGGTTTTTGAGAAGGAGTCGCCATATGGAGTTGAATAAAAAAAAGCTGCTTTTGCTCTTTAAAATCGTCGTATCTTTTTTTGCTCTTTATGCGGTGTACCGAAACATCAGTATTATTGAGCTGAAAATGACACTCGGCAAGGCGAATCATCTTCTTTTGTTTTTTGCGCTAATTTTGTATGCGTTATCCAAGTTAGCCGCTTCGTTCCGGCTGAACCTCTATTTCCGGCAACTCCCGGTTATTATACCTGAGAGAGAGAATCTGCGGCTTTATCTGCTGGGGATGTTTTATAATCTTTTCTTGCCCGGAGGAATCGGGGGGGACGGATATAAAATATACCTGATCAATAAGGTGTTTGATATTAAGCTCAAGAAGGCAACGTCGGCCGTGCTGTTAGATCGCATGAACGGAATGACAGCGATATGCTATATTCTACCGGTCAGCTTTCTGTTTGTGCCCATACCCGAAACGTATAAGATGTTTGTACCATTGGTTGTATTGGCAGGCTATGGATGCTATCTTCTGTTTTTGAAATTTGTGTTCCCCAATTTTTTAAAGAGTGAACCCCTCTGTTCTATCTATTCGCTGGTGGTGCAGGGGTTACAATGTATAGCCATTTTTTCTATTCTGGCAAGTTTGGGTATTGAGACCGATTATGCTGAGTACACAATACTTTTTCTAATTTCCTCGTTAGTATCGGTACTTCCTGTATCGGTTGGAGGTATTGGAATCCGGGAACTCGTTTTTCTGACCGGAAGTAACTATTTTGGATTAAATTCAACCGTTTCGGTGATGGTCAGTTTCCTGTTCTATCTGATCAACGTAATTGTATCAGGGATCGGAGTCTATTACCATTTCAAAGAATTTGACCTGAAAAGTCAATTACAAGAAGTAACGAATACATCAGAAACAAGCAATTAAATATAAATTACAAAACAACAAGTCTATACAGATCATGAGAACGTTAGCATTTAAACTTCTACTCTCTTCGGCCTTCCTTCTCGGGACTACGAATGCGTTTGCCAAAGAGGATCCTACAGTAATAAAGATAGGAAAACAGGAGGTAAAGCTTTCTGAGTTTGAGTATATCTACCAAAAGAATGCGGGTATACAAGGTGTTGAAAAAGTAAGCTTCGATGAATATGTACGTATGTTTACTGACTTTAAACTTAAAGTACAGGAAGCAAAAGATCTGAAGCTGGATACCCTTCCTCAATTGAAGCAGGAGCTTCAGGGGTACAGACGCCAACTGGCTGAATCCTATCTGACGGATAAGGAGGCTGGTGATCGTCTATTGAGAGAGGCATATGACCGATTAAAAGAGAATGTGGAAGTTTCACATATCCTGCTTATGCTTCCCGAAAATGCAACACCGGGAGATACCCTTGCGACCTATAACAAGATGCTTTCCATCTATGAGCGCATAGAGAAAGGGGAGGACTTTGCCAAGCTGGCTAAAGAGTATTCATCCTGTCCTTCCAAAAAAGAGGGTGGGCAACTGGGATACCTGAAAGCCTTCATGACGGTCTATCCGTTTGAGTCATGTGCTTATAACACCCCGGTTGGAAAAGTATCTAAGCCGGTGCGTACGCAGTTTGGCTACCATCTGGTGAAAGTACACAACAGACGTAAAGATGAGGGACAGATCACGCTGGCGCATATTTTCAAGCAATTTTCATACATGGCAACTCCTGAACAGCGAGAAGATCTCCGGAAAGAGTTGGTCAGTCTGAAGTTAGAGATAGATAACGGGGCGAACTTTGACGAGTTAGTCAAAGAACACTCGGACGATTCAAGAACACGGAATCGGGGAGGAGTATTACCTCCGTTCAGTGCCGGAGATGTGCCGGATGAAGTTTTAGAGGCAGCCGTGGCACTCTCGGAGCCGGGGGATATCAGTCCGGTGGTTGTGACCGGTCAGGGAGCTCATCTCTTTAAGCTGATCCGCAAAGAGGGGATTGGATCCTTTGAGGACGAAAAAGAGCGTTTAGAGCAGCAGATTATGCGCGATGGCCGATCAAATAAGGGGAGAGCGTCTTTTATTCAAAAATTGAAAGAAGAGTATCGTCCGGAAATCAATCCGTCTGTGTTACAGGAGTTGAATCATAGTGACGATAGTCTGGTTTTAGCGAAAGCAAGAGAAATAAAAGCCCCAATACTTTCGATAGGAACAACTCTTTTTATGGCAACAGATTATGTCGGATTTGCCAACACGATAAACAATGGACTTCCACTTGCTCGTAAGGTAGAAACACTACTGGATACGTATGTGGATAAAACCATTCTGGAGTATGAGAGCAGTAAGCTGGATGAGAAATATGCCGATTTCCGGAATTTGATGAACGAGTATCAGGATGGAATTCTGTTATTTGAAATCAGTAACCGTAAAGTCTGGGACAGAGCGACGAAAGATACTCAGGGGCTTGAGAAGTTTTTCGCTTCAAACATTCGTAAATATAAATTGAGCGAACCTCATTTTAAAGGATACGTGGTTGAATGTAAGAGTGATTCAGTGATCGCAGAAGTCAAATCTCTGTTGAATGAGAATTACTCGGACACGATTGTAACACATGTGCTTAGAAAATTTAATCAGAAGCAAAATATTCTGAAGGTGCAGCGGGTGTTTGCAAAACGAGGCGAAAATGCCTTGGTGGATCAGCTTATGTTTGATGGAAAAGAGTATATGCCTTCTGCCGAGTTTCCTTTTGTGGCTGTTCAGGGACATATGCTGAGTACACTTCCGGAGAGTTATATGGACGTTCGGGGAGCTGTAACAGCCGATTATCAGGAGTATCTCGAAGCACAATGGCTTAAAGAGCTGAAGAAGAAATATAAAGTAAAGGTGGACCGTAATATTATAAAAACCGTTAAAGAGTGATAAACTCGTAACTAAAAATGTAATTTTAGCGGATTAAATCAATCCTATTGAACTGAATGAGAATCTATTTTTTCATATTTGCATTATTTTTGGTTTCGAATTCCTGCAAAAACACCATTTTGCAAACCGAAGAGGGGTTGGTCAGGGTCGGAAACAAAGTATTGACATCGGACGAACTGGAGAAGTTTATGCCGAATGATGTCTATGGAGCAGATAGTGCTCAGTTGGCCAATGCTTATATTAAGAACTGGATAGATAACCAGCTCCTTTATGGGGTGGCTCAGAAAAATATTCCGGATCTCGAGGAGGTCAACCGAAAAGTAGAGCAATACAAGCAGGATCTGATTATTCATCAGTACCGGATGCAACTGGTGAATGAGCGGCTGAGTGAAGAACTTACAGAGGAGGAAATTCAGACCTACTATGATGCTCATTCTTCAGAGTTACAGTTGGACGAGACGCTCTGCAAAGGGCTGTTTCTCAAAGTCAGAAAGAATTCGCCGAATGTTGCGTCTTTGCGCAAATGGATTCGTAAGGTGACTCCTGAAAATCTGGAGAATATTGAAAAATATGCGATCAAGCACAGTATAGGATATAAATATTCTACAGATGAGTGGTTGACAGAGGGAGATATAACTCCTTATGTGCCACAAAACACACGTTTAGAGGAAGGCAAGGCGATCGAGATCACGGATAGTGATTACTACTACCTCTATCATCTCGAGGACTTGCGTAAGAAGGGTTCTTCTATGCCGTTGGACTATTCGGTTACTTTCATTCGTGAGATGTTGCTCAAACAGAAAGCTTCGGGCATGCTCGAGCAGCAGAAACAGGAGCTTTATGATAAAGCACTTGAGAATAAGCATGTAGAATACTATTACGATAAAAAATAATTATTCACCTTTAAATCAAAGGATTAAATGTATAGAAAAATCTTTTTCTCTTTTTCGATATTATTTGCCATGATGTTCGGAAAGGCCGTGGCACAGGAAAATGTTATCGATGAAGTTGTTTGGGTCGTTGGTGACGAAGCAATTTTAAAATCTCAGATCGAAGAGCAGCGTTTACGTATGCAATATGATGGAGAGCAAATCAAAGGAGACCCTTATTGTGTCATCCCGGAACAAATCGCTCTTCAAAAGCTTTTCCTGCATCAGGCGAAACTTGATAGTGTGGACGTTCCGGAAACTCAGGTTCTGGGAGAAGTTGAACGCCGTATGACCTATTTTATTTCTCAGGTAGGCTCTAAAGAGAAACTGGAGGAGTATTTCGGAAAACCTTACACGGAAATCCGTGAGGATATGAAAGATATGGTAAGAGATCAGTCGGTTATGCAGGAAATGCAGCGCAAACTGGTGGGTAATATTAAGACTACTCCGGCAGAGGTTAGACGTTTCTTTACCAAACTTCCACAGGATAGTATCCCTTATATTCCTTTACAGGTAGAGGTTCAGGTGGTACAACTACAGCCTAAAGTTCCTCAGACAGAGATTGACAAAATCAAAACTCGTCTGCGTGATTATACGGATCGTGTAAATAGCGGATCGTCAACGTTCTCAACATTGGCTGTGATGTATTCAGAGGATCCACAATCTGCACAAAGAGGTGGAGAGCTTGGTCTGATGGGTAAAGGTCAGTTGGTGCCGGAATTTGCAAACGTAGCATTTAACCTGACAGATCCGAAAAGAGTTTCTAAAATTGTAGAAACAGAGTTCGGATTCCATATCATTCAGTTGATTGAAAAACGTGGAGACCGTATCAATGCACGTCATATCCTTCTTCGTCCTAAGGTGGATGAGAAAGAGATTGATTCGGCTTTGGTGAAACTGGACTCTATCCGTGCAGATATTCTGGCTGAAAAATTCACTTTTGAAGATGCAGCACTTTATATCTCTCAGGATAAAGAGACTCGTAACAGCCAAGGGTTAATGGTAAATCCTCAATCAGGTACTTCAAAATTCCAGATGCAGGATCTTCCTCCTGAAATTGCGAAAGTGATTGACCGTATGCAGGTAGGAGAGATTTCAAAACCGTTTACAATGATGGGCCAGAACCAGAAAGAAGTTACGGCAGTTGTGAAACTGAAAACCAAAATTGAAGGTCATAAAGCAAATATGGCTGACGATTATCAGGAGCTGAAACGTATTGTTGAAGAAGCAAAACGTCAGGAAATTCTTGATAAATGGATTCGTAAAAAACAAAACGATACTTACGTTCGTATTCGCGAAGAGTATCAAAACTGTGACTTTGAGTATCCGGGATGGGTAAAAAAATAAAAATCTATGTTCCCAATCAATAGAAAGAATAAAACGAATAGATATGGAGCTCTTGGAGCTCTATGTCTGTTCGTTTTTTGTCTGTATGCCCAGAATGGCCAGACACCCAAAACAGCAATTAAATCCAATCCTCCTGCACAGCCCAAGGTGCAGAAGGTTATTCTTGAGCATGCCAACACGCTTTCTTTCGATAAGGCCTATTTGCCAGATGCACAGATTTTGCGTGGGGATGTTCGTTTTCGTCAGGAGGGTATGCAGATGTTTTGTGACTCTGCTTATTTCTTTGAAGGGAATAATTCGCTTGAAGCTTTCGGGAATATCCGGATGGAGCAGGGGGATACCTTATTTGTTTATTCCGATTTCTTGCGTTATAACGGAACTTCCAAGCTTGCGGAGTTGCGTTACAATGTTAAGATGGAAAACCGGGATGTAACTCTTCTGACAGACAGTCTCAACTACGACCGTATGGTGAATGTCGGGTATTATTTTGAAGGAGGATTGCTTTCGGACCTTGAGAATGAGCTGACCTCCTATTACGGACAGTATTCTCCGGATACGAAAAAAGCACGGTTTAATCAGAATGTGAAACTGGTGAATGAACGCTATACACTTTATTCGGATACGCTGGATTACGATACAAATACTAAGATTGCAGATATTCTCGGTCCATCGACCATTGTGTCTGATAGCAATACCATCTACTCTTCAAGAGGGTGGTACAATACCAATCAAGATGTAGCCTCTTTGCTGGACCGTTCGTCGGTAGTCAGTGGAGATCGTATT